>NZ_JABBYO010000015.1 GCF_012958305.1 Tautonia rosea
GACGAGCCGGATCATGACGAATGTCTCTCGATGGGGTTCCGGTGAGCGGGAGAGGTCTCGATCGGATTCAATCAAGGAACACGAACTCGTTGAGGTTAAGCAAGGCGAGGCAGAAGGAGTGCCAGGCTGCCTCATTGTGATCGCTCACATAACGTAATGCCAGTTCGAGTTCCGAGGGGTCGGGCTCGCGGCCGACGGCGAGGAGGAAGGCGAGGCGGATGCGCGCTTCGGGATCGGGGCCGGCGATGCGATTGAGGCGCTCGGCCAGGGCAGAGGCAGCGTCGTGTGAGAGGCGATCGTTGAGCAGGGCGAGGGCCTGGGGGGCGATGGTGGTGACGTCGCGGCGGGGGCAAGAGGCGTTGGTGTCGGGACGATCGAAGGCCTCGAAGAACGGATAGCGGAGATTGCGACGGATGAAAACGTAAAGGCTTCGGCGGTTACGCTCGCTGGGCGTAGGGGAGACGGGCCAGACGGCTCCCTGGCTGCTGAGTTTGGTCAGTTCTGCGGGAAGCTCGGGGAAAATGGACGGGCCGCCCTGGGCGAGGTTGAGCAGGCCGGAAGCAGCAAGGAGGGCGTCTCGGATGGCCTCGCCGTCGAGGCGGCGGCGGTTCTGACGCCAGAAGAGTTCGTTGTCGGGGTCGAGGGCGTGGGAGTCGGGGTCGAATTGCGAGGACATCCGGTAGGCGGCGCTGGTGACGATCAGGCGCTGCATGCGTTTGATGCTCCACCCCTGGTTCGGAAGCTCGGTGGCGAGCCAGTCGAGCAGTTCCGGGTGGGAGGGGTACGTCCCCATGACGCCGAAGTCGCTGGGGGTGGCGACGATGCCGCGGCCGAAGTGGAGCTGCCAGAGGCGGTTGACGAACACGCGGGCGGTGAGGGGGTGGTCGGGTTGCGTCAGCCAGGCGGCGAGGGCCGAGCGGCGGCCGGTGGAGTGGTCGGTGGGATTGATGCGGGGAGCGTTCGGGTCGAGTTGGCTCGGGAAACCGGGTTCGACTTCGGGGCCGGGCTTACCGTACTGGCCGCGGAGGAGGAGGTGGGTGGGGGCGGCGTCGGGGCTGTCCTCAACCAGGACGCGGGCGACGGGCAGGGGGGGTGGCCCGGCGTCGTTGAGGGCGTCGAGCCGGTCGCGGAGGGCGTTGCGCTCGGCGACGCGATCGGGGCCGAGGGCGACGTCGAGCTGTTCGGGGTCGATGCGAGGGTCCTTGGCGAGGGCGTCGTAGACGATGCGGATCTGGTCGGGGGTGCGGTCTTCTTCGGGGGTGGCGAAGGCGTCCTGGGTGTTGGGCCTCGGGTCGCGGGGGGGGCCGGGGGCGAGTGTCTCGCGGGCGTCGGCCTCGAGCCGGAGGATGGCCGCGCGGAGTGCGGCGAGTTCGCCTTGCCAGGAGCGGACGGCGTCGTCGTGGGCCCGTTCCTGGGCGGGGGTGGAGACGGGGTAGGCGTTATCGAAGCGAGCGGGGGTGAAGAAGGCCTGGAGGCGGTAGAAATCGACCTGGGAGAGGGGGTCGAACTTGTGGTCGTGGCAGCGGGCGCAGCCGATCGTGAGGCCGAGGAAGGCGAGGCCGGTCGTCTCGGTGATGTCGTCGAGCGCGATCTGGCGCCGCTCGCCCTGGTCGTTCATGTCGACCATGTCGGGGTAGCAGCGGTGGAAGCCGGTGGCGACGGCGGCGGCGGGGTTGTCGGGCACCAGCTCGTCGGCGGCCATCTGGAGGGCGAGGAAGCGGTCGTAGGGCAGGTCGTCGTTGAAGGCCGAGACGACCCAGTCGCGGTAGCGCCACATGTCGGGCCGGGTGTGGTCGAACTCGAAGCCGTCGGTGTCGGCGTAGCGGGCCAGGTCGAGCCAGTGCTGGGCCATCCGCTCGCCGTACCGGGGTGAGGCGAGGAGGCGGTCGACCTGGCCTTCGTAGGCGAAGGGGGACGGGTCGTCGAGGAACGCCTCGACCTCCTCGGGCGTCGGCGGCAGGCCGGTCAGGTCGAATGTCAGGCGGCGGAGCAGGGTGGCGCGATCGGCCTCGGGGGCGGGCGGGACGTCGAACGCCTCCAGCTCGGCGAGGAGGAAGCGGTCGATCGGGTTGCGGGGCCAGGAGGCGTCGGCGACTGCGGGGATTTCGGGGCGAGCCGGAGGGACGAAAGACCAGTGATCGGAGTCCTCGGCGGCGGCCATCGCCCCGAAGCAGGACGCCATGAGGATCGGGGGGAGGTGCGTTGCTGGCCTACTCATGAGACATCCTCTCCGAATCTAATGGCCGGGTTGGTCTGATATGATCCATCGGGCAAAGGCGAATATGTGAGGGCTGATGAAAGTATGAAGTAGTTGCGATGTGTTAAATGTATGACAAGGAATACCAGATGCGCTGCCAGCCAAGGTTCTCCGAAGTTGTTCGGCGTTGCCTCGTTGGATGTATTTGGTATGATCCCACAGAATCAAGACATACCACCGTCCACTGGAGGGATGCCATGAGGATGCCCCGCCTCTCAATCGCCAAATTGATGATCGTGGTGATGACCATTGCCATCAATTGTGGCATATACCGTCAGGTCACTTCAACTCGATCATTTCAGGACTTCATCGAGGCGGTTGGCGTATTCTTAATGTCAAACATCCTGCTTGTCGGTCTTTACCGCCTCACTTTCTACCGTGGCGAGCGAAAGCCATTCCTGCTTGGGTTCGAGGTTTCCGGGCTGGTTGCGATGCTTGCGTTTGTCGCCTGGAATCGACTCCTACCCAAGCAGGCATCACAGTTAATTGAACCGATTTTGATGAAGGCCGTCATGTTTATCATGGAAAATCTGATCAATCCTGTAGTTGCAGCCTTGATTGTTGGTTTGCCCATGTTGCTCATCGCACTTATCGGTGGTCTATTGGCCCTCGTGATCGCCAAGCCACAGAAGCCGGCGTCCACTGTTGATCCTGCCGTCATGTCAACTGAAAGCGATTCCCAATCGCCTAGGGTGATCCCGTTTTCTGTCATGTAAGTCGAAAGTCATAACATCGAGCTTTCAGTTCCGCATCGCCGCAAGTTCTTGATTCAGGTGTGGCGAAACTTCGATCTGTCATCGGGACATTTTTTGACACTTTTTTTGGGAAGCCAAGTCCCCTCAAGCCTGGCATTCATCGCGACCCAACCCCCGGCCGCTCACGCCAGGATCGGCGTGACGACCGTGCCGGCGACGTCGGTCAGGCGGTGCTCGCGGCCGTTGTGGAAGTAGGTGAGGCGGGTGTGTTCGAGGCCGAGGAGGTGGAGGATCGTGGCGTGCAGGTCGTGGACGTGCACGCGGTCGGATTCGGCGCGGAGGCCGACGGGGTCGGTGGTGCCGAGGAGGGTGCCCCCCTTGATGCCGCCGCCGGCGAGCCAGGTGGTGAAGCCGTGGGGGTTGTGGTCGCGGCCGGTGCCGCTCTCGGACATGGGCATGCGGCCGAACTCGCCGCCCCAGATGACGAGGGTGCGGTCGAGCAGGCCGCGGCGTTTCAGGTCGGTGAGCAGGGCGGCGACGGGCTGGTCGGTCTTGGCGCACATGGAGGCGTGGTTGGTTTCGACGTCGTTGTGCGCGTCCCAGCCGGTGAAGTCGCCGGAGTAGAGCTGAACGAAGCGGACCCCGCGCTCGACGAGGCGGCGGGCGAGGAGGCATCGGGTGCCGAAGTCGGCGGTGACGGGGTCGTCGAGGCCGTAGAGGCGGCGGGTGGCGGTGGTCTCGCGGGAGAGGTCGACGGCCTCGGGGGCGGCGGATTGCATCCGGTAGGCGAGTTCGTACGTCTGGATGCGGGCGGCGAGGTCGGAGTCGTCGGCGCGGGGTTCGAGGTGGCGGGCGTTGAGGGCGCCGATGAGGTCGAGCATCCGGCGCTGTTCGGAGCGAGTCAGGGTGCCCTCGGGGGGCCGGAGGTTGAGCAGGGGATCATCGCCGGATCGGACGACGGTCCCCTGGTAGCTCGCCGGGAGGAAGCCGTTGCCGTAGGCGGGGGGGCCCCCTTTGAGGCCGCCGGCGGGGTCGGGCATGACGACGAAGGCGGGGAGATCGCGATTCTCGGATCCCAATCCGTAGCCGACCCACGAGCCGAGGCTGGGCCGACCCATGAGGATCGAGCCGGTGTTCATCTGGTAGACGGCCTGGGGGTGGTTGACGCTGTCGGCCCAGCAGGAGCGGACGACGGCGAGGTCGTCGACGCATCGGGCCGTGTGGGGCAGGAAGTCGGAGACGGGAATGCCGCTGTTGCCGTGCGGGCGGAAGGTGCGTTTCGTGCCGAGCAGGGGGTTCTGGCCGACCTTGCGGCGGGTGGCGACGGGGCCGAAGCTCTCGGGGAGGGGATTACCGTGCAGGCGCTGGAGGTCGGGCTTGGGGTCGAAGGTTTCGAGGTGGCTGGGCCCGCCGTGCATGAAGAGGTAGATGACCGAGTCGGCCTTCGGGGCGAAGTGGGGGGGCTTCGGGGCGAGGGGGTCTCGGGCAGGGTCGGAATTCGCCTGCGCGAGGTCCTGTTGCAGCATCCAGGCCAGGGCGAGGAGGCCGAATCCGCCGCAGGAGTCGCGGAAGAAGGCGCGACGGGACGCCGAGGGGGCGACTGGGTTCGCGCCGGTGGGCCGGAACATGGCGGACCTCGTCGAGAGAGGACGATCGAAGGGAAAAGGAGGGTCAGCCGCTTCCAATCACGTTACCAGGAGCATCGCCCCGGTGACAGCACCTGTTGATCCGAAGACGCAAGCGGTTGACGACAATTGGGATGGGGGGCCGAACGGCTCCGAGGGATCAAAGGGGGGCCGGATCGCGCCAGGCGGCCTTTGGGGGGAACGACTCGTTTGATTGTTGTTGGATTTCGGCGGGAAAGTGGTTAAGATCACCTCATGACACTCGGCGCAGGTTCGTGCTGCGCGATTGACGACCGAAGACCAATGAGGTGCGATCTCGTGAGGGTACGACGATCGATTATCGCGGTCATTGCCGTGATCACGATGGGGTGGAGTGGGATTGCCCTCGCTGGAACCCGGCCCATCAGCGATCTTCGGATCGTTCCGGAGTCCTTGACCCTGATCGACCCCAGTGCCCGGCAGCGGTTCGTGGTGATGGGGACTGTGGAGGGGCGTCTGGTCGATCTGACGCGGGAGGCGGAGTTTCGGGTCGAGGACCCGGACCTAGTGACCGTGACTGCGTCCCGAGTGGTCAGACCAAGAAAGGACGGCGAGACGACACTTGAAGCGGTCGTAGATGGGGAGACGGCCCGCGCGACTGTTCGCGTTTCCGGAATGGGAGGAGCGCGGCCGATCACGTTCGAGCGCGACGTGATGCCAATGCTGACCCGATTCGGCTGCAATTCCGGGCCCTGCCACGGAAAGCAGCGGGGGCAGAACGGTTTTCAACTATCCCTGCTTGGGTTCGATCCGAATTTCGATCACGCCGCGATCACGAAGGAGGCGCGGGGGCGTCGCGTCTTCCCGGCCGCGCCGGAACAAAGCCTTTTGCTCATGAAGGCCACGGCCACGCTCCCGCACGGCGGCGGGAAGCCGATCGAGGCGGGCAGCGAGGAGTATGAGGTGCTTCGCCAATGGATCGCTGAGGGGATGCCCCGGGATCCGGAGGGCGCTCCTTCGGTCGTCGGCCTGGACATCTGGCCGACCGAGCGAAGCATCGCCGCGGGAGATCAGCAGCAGACGATCGTCACAGCGTATTATTCTGACGGATCGAGCGCCGATGTGACTCATCTGGCCGATTTTCAGTCGAATGAATCGGCAGTGGTTGCGGTGGATGAGTCGGGCTTGATCAAGGCAGGCGACCGGCCGGGAGAGGCGGCGATCAGCGCCCGGTTCGAGGGACAATTTGCGACCTGCGGTGTGACGATTCCGCTGGAAGGGACTGTGGACCCCGAGCTTTACGAGAACCTTCCTCGATCGAACTTCATCGACGGCCTGGTCTGGAACAAGCTTGAGAAGCTGGGCCTGACCCCTTCGGTCGCGACGAATGACGCGACCTTTCTGCGGCGAGCCCATCTCGACATCATCGGCCGGTTGCCGACCCCCGACGAGACGAGGGCTTTCCTTAATGATCCGTCTCCCGAGAAGCGGACCGTCTTGATTGATCGGCTTCTGGAGCGCCCCGAATACGCCGATCACTGGGCAACGAAGTGGATGGACCTGCTCCGGCCGAATCCCTACCGGGTGGGCATCAAGGCGGTCTGGAATCTGGACGCCTGGATTCGACGCGCCTTCCGCGAGAACATGCCGTACGACGAGTTTGTTCGGACGATCGTCGCGGCGCAGGGGAGCACCTTTCAGGAAGGACCGGCCACGATCTTCCGCGATCGTCGCGATCCGGAAGAGTTGACGACAATGGTCAGCCAACTCTTCCTCGGAATCCGGCTCGATTGCGCTCGGTGCCACCACCACCCGTTCGAGGTTTGGGGGCAAGAGGATTTCTATGGGTTTGCCGCCTACTTCGCCGAGGTCGGTCGGAAAGGGACCGGTCTTTCCCCGCCGATCAGCGGAGGAGAAGAGATCATCTTCGCCTCAGGGAAGGGGTCGGTTGCCCATCCGTTGACCGGGGAGACGATGAAACCGGCTCCGTTGTTCGGTGAGGCACCGGAGGCCGAGGACGATCCGCGAGAGTCCCTGGCGTACTGGATGACCGACGCAGACAATCCGTACTTCGCGCAGGTGATTGCCAATCGGGTGTGGGCAGATCTGATGGGAATTGGCCTGGTGGAACCGGTGGATGACCTGCGAGCGACGAATCCGCCGACCAACCCGGAACTTCTGGATGCACTGGCGAAGGAATTCGTTGAGGGGGGCTACGACCTGAAGCACCTGATCCGAACGATCATGACCTCTCAGGTTTACGGGCTGGATTCGAGTCCCGAT
Organism: Tautonia rosea; assembly: GCF_012958305.1. Taxonomy (NCBI): domain Bacteria; kingdom Pseudomonadati; phylum Planctomycetota; class Planctomycetia; order Isosphaerales; family Isosphaeraceae; genus Tautonia; species Tautonia rosea. Next base: position 6,840 of record NZ_JABBYO010000015.1, read on the forward strand.
GAGCGTAACGTGGTGGATGTGCGGAACTACGCCCGCCACTATCGCAAGCGACTCGGTGCCGAGGCGTTGATCGACGCGGTCTGCGATATCACGGGGGTACCCGAGTCGTACGACGCCGCTGCCCCTGGCACCCGAGCGTCGCAAATCTGGACGCACCGAGTCCCCTCGACCTTCCTCGATACCTTCGGCCGGCCCGACCCGAACCAGGACCCGCCGTGCGAGCGCGTGCCGGATACGTCGGTGACGCAGGTGTTGCACCTGATGAACGCTCCGGACTTGCACGCCAAAATTACCGACGAGAAGGGGGTCGCCGCCGAGTTGGCCGCAAGCGACCGATCGGCTGAGGAGATTGTGGAGGAGCTTTATCTTCGCGTCTTCTGCCGACTGCCGTCTGAGGAAGAGAAGGCCATCGCCAGGTCGGTCTTCGAGGAACCGGAGGTGGATCGGCGCAAGGCGACGGAGGATGTGCTCTGGGCCTTGCTCAATTCGGCCGAATTCATTTTCATTAATTGATCACGACCGGACGAGTCACCGATCTTTTTCGCCGGTCAACGCCCAGGTGGGGCCGGCCCGTACCAGACCGAGGAGCCAATGACATGAGCCGATCCCGAAACTGCGAAGGGACGACCCGACGCGATTGTCTGAAGCTTGGACTGACGAGCTTGATCGGCGGCGGTCTGGTCGATGCCCTGAGGCTTCGAGGCCAGTCGGCGATGACCGCTCCCGGAAGACCGACCAGCTGCATTCTGGTCTGGATGGACGGCGGGCCGAGCCACTATGAGACGTTCGATCCCAAGCCCGACGCCCCTTCGGAAATTCGAGGCGATTACGACCCGATCGGCACGAGCGTGCCGGGGATGCATTTCTCCAAGCACATGACGGAGATGGCGAAGATCGCCGATCGGCTCGCAGTCGTCCGATCGATCCAGCATAATCAGGGGAACCACGGGGCCGGCAATCATTACATGATGACCGGCGCACCGACTCGGATTCCGGTCGGCTGCGGTGCCTTCGTCAGCTTCCACCCGAGCCTCGGCTCGGTCACGGCCTACGAGCGAGGGACCCAAGGGGGCCTACCGCCGTACTTCTCAATCCCCCGGATGTCGCGATCGGGAGGCCCGAACTTCCTGGGTGCCCGGTATGCACCCTTCGTGGTGCCCGACGATCCGAATCGCGAGAACTTCCGGGTGCGGGACGTTTCGCCGCCACGCGATCTGGAACTGGGCCGGTTCGACAATCGCAAGGATCTGAGAGCCCAGCTTGACCGGCTCGAACGGATCGCTCATGAAGCTGCAGGCGATCCTGTCCGATCGCTGGATGAATATTATGAGCAAGGGTACGACCTGATGTCCTCTCGGGATGCACAGCGTGCCTTTGAGGTTCAGGCCGAGCCGGACGCGATTCGAGACCTGTACGGGCGGAATCGATTCGGGCAGAGCTGCCTGCTGGCCCGTCGGCTGGTCGAGGCGGGGGTGCCCTTCATCACGCTGTATGAGGGCGGCTGGGATCACCACGTCGAGATCTTTGATGCTCTGGATAAGAAGCTGCCGCCCTTCGATCGAGCGTTGGCGGCCTTGATCCTTGACCTGGAACAGCGCGGGTTGCTGGAGTCGACCCTGGTCATCGCCCTCGGCGAGTTCGGGCGGACGCCCAAGATCAACGGCCGAGGCGGTCGCGACCACTGGTCGAACGCCATGTCCGTGGTCTTCGCGGGCTGCGGGACTCCGGGCGGGCAGGTAGTGGGGGCGACTGATGCCAGGGGCTATGCGGCGGTCGATCGCATTCTCTCACCGGAGAACTTCGCGTCGACCGTGTATCGGAAGCTCGGCATTGATCCGAACACGATTTATTACACCCCGCAAGGTCGCCCGGCCCACCTGGTGAGCGACCCGAACCCGATCGCGGAATTGATGGGCTGAGCCCCTGGATCTGCCTTCGATGCGACATCTCCGCCGAGTCAATTTGATCGTGGCCCTGCTCCTGCTTCCGTCCTGGGCGCAGGCCGATCCTCCAAAGGTCTCCTCCTTCTTTCCCGGAGGAGGCCGGATCGGTGAGTCAGTCCGAGTCGAGGCCAAGGGAACGTTGAAACCCTGGCCGGTTCAGATCGAAGTCGATCGGCCGGGGATCTGCTTTACTGCCGAGGAGGAGGCGGGGGTCTTTACCGTCTCGATTCCAGACGATGCGGTTCCAGGGATCACCTGGGTGCGTCTGTTCAATGACGAAGGCGCGGCGACGCTCCGTCCGTTCCAGATCGGAACGCTGCCGGAGGTGCTGGAGGTGGAGCCCAACACGGCTGATCGTGAGGCACAGCCGATCGATCAACCGACGGGTGTGGTGGTGAATGGTCGGCTGGAAAAGTCCGGAGATGTTGATTCGTTTGCGGTTGAGCTGGAGTCGGGCGAGACGCTGGTGGTTGCCTTGGAGGCAAACAATCGGCTCGGGTCGCCGATGGACGGAAAGCTTCAGATTGTTTCGCCGGAAGGCTTTGTGGTGGATCATGCGGATGATGCTCCCCTGCTGGATCCGAGCCTCGCGTTCACTGCGCCGACGTCCGGTACGTACATTGTCCGTGCCTTTGCCTTCCCGGCTCAGCCGGACAGCTCGATCCGGTTTTCGGGAAGTGATGATTATGTGTATCGCTTGACCTTGACGACCGGTGGCTATCTCGACCTGGCTCATCCGTCGGTCGTCGGGCAGGAACTCGAGACAGACGTTGCCGCAGTGGGCTGGAACGTGTCGGACGAAACCGAGGGGCTACAGGTCGCTCCCGGGCCTGAGAGGACAGCGGTGGCCTGGCATCCGGACCTGGCCGGCTCGGTTGAGATGACTGTTGCGGCGTTTCCTGTCGTGCTCGCCGCGACGATCACGGAGCAACCGGCTCCTCTTCCTGCGTTGATCTGCGGTCAACTTGGAGAAGATGGCGAGGCGAACCGGATGCTGCTTAAGGGAGAGCCTGGTACGTCGATCCGGCTTCGAGTGGAAGCCCGAGCATTCGGATCGCCGCTGGATGCCGTGCTGACGGTTGAGGACTCCTCCGGGACTCAACTGGCCGAGATGGATGATTTGCGTCGGGAACTCGATCCTGAACTGACGGTAAAGGTTCCGGATGACGGGATGCTTCACGTTCAGGTGCGCGATCTTCACCGTCGTGGGGGTTCCCGGTATCTCTATCGGATCGAGGCTCGGGAGCCGGCACCCGAGTTCGCGATGACGGTTGCAGCCGACGCGTTCGTTCTCGATCCGGAAAAACCCTTATCGATCGAAGTAACGATCGATCGACAAGGGGGATTCAAGGAAGCGGTGACCATCAGTCTGGAAGGGCTCCCGGAGGGAGTGACCGCAGAGCCGGTCGTCTCTGAGGCTGAAGGGGATTCGTCCAAAAAGGTGACGCTCCAGCTCTCGTCCACAACGGCCTCGGCGTGGTCAGGCCCGATCCGGATTCTGGGCACGGTGGAAGGCGCTGACGATTGCGTATCGGCAACGGCTGAACGAGTAGGCGGCTCTCGGACCGAGGCCCTTTGGCTCACGGTTCGTCCGGCCTCCTGATGCCCTGGGTCCGCAGGATCAGAACGGGACAGCCCCGAGCGGAACCAAGGATGGGCTTGCGAACCTGACTCTTGCCTGAGACAACGGAGCGTCAGGCGCTCGGCTGAGCGGACGCGCTCTGGAGTTCTCGCAAAGGGCCGATGAATGGTGATGCGCAACGTGTACGGAGTCGGGATTAACCGGACCAGTCCTGCTGGGCTTGGAGTTCTGGCCTGGCTGTTCTCCCTTACTTTCTCGCTTTCAACGGTCGATGCGGGAGTTGTTCGTCTGGAGATCGAGCACCGGGAACCTTTTGCCGACGGTCATGAGTTCGGCTTGGTCGGTGCCTATGAACGTCTCAGCGGGCGAGCGATGCTCGAAGTGGATCCCGACGATCCATCGAACCGAGCGATTCACGATCTGAAGCTCGCCCCTCGAAACGATCGCGGCTTTGTGGAATTCTCGACCGAGTTCGACTTGCTCGCCCCCGTGAATCCAAAACGAGGCAATCGCCGAATCTTCTTCGAGGTCAACAACCGAGGCAACAAACTCGCTCCCGGCGCTTTTCTCGATCGTGGGGGGAACGAGTTCAAATCGCTCGATGACGCGGGCAATGGGTTTCTCTTCCAAGAGGGGTATCACCTGCTCTGGTGCGGCTGGAATGGGGATGTCCTTCCGGGAGGGGAGCGTCTCACGATCGATCTTCCCATTACCAAGGACGCCTCAGGTCCGATCGAAGGACGCATTTATGCGGAAATTTGCGTTGATGAGTCGAGCCGATCGGAACCGCTCGCCTGGGGGAACTCGGACCCTTACCCGGTGATCGACCCCGAGCAGGCCGTGGTCACCATGCGGCCGACCCGTGATGCTCTCGCCGAGGTCATTCCCAGAGACCGGAGGGCATTTGCTCGACTCGATGGAGATCAGGTCGTCCCTGACCCCAGGTACCTGTATCTCGAAGAGGGGTTCCGGCCCGGATGGATCTACGAGGTGGTTTATACGACACAGAACCCTCGGGTCACGGGGCTCGGATTTGCCGCGGTTCGAGATGTGGTCTCCTTCTTCAGAAACGAGGAATCCCCTGCGAATCCGCTGGCAGGAGCCGTGGACGGGGTGATTGCGTTCGGGATATCGCAGTCGGGGAGATTCCTTCACGATTTCGTGTATCAGGGATTCAATGCGGACGAAACGGGACACGCGGTGTTCGACGGTGTCTTCGCCCACGTTCCGGGAGCGGGAAAAGGAATGTTCAACGGCCGGTTCGTTCAGACGACCCGGCATGGCAGTCCCCACCAGGACCGACTCTATCTCTCGGAGTCGTTCCCGATGACCACGGCTCCTTCGACAGACCCGTGGACCGGCCGGACAGGGGATACGCTGGAACGTGCCCGAGCGGCGGGAGTTGTTCCAAAAATGGTGTTCACCAACACATCTGCCGAGTACTGGACGCGAGCCGCGTCGCTCTTGCATACGGATGTGGACGGGACCGTTGATGTGGGGCACGACCCGAACGTACGCATCTACTTCATTGCCGGCGGTCAGCATGGCGTGACGACCGAGACGAGTCGGGGAATCTATGTCAACCTGATCAATACGCTCGACTATCGAGGGGTGCTGAGGGCCTTGCTTGTTGCACTCGACGACTGGGCGACACGCGGGGTTGAGCCACCGCCGAGCCGATACCCAAGGATCGACGACGGCACCTTGATCCGAGCAGATGCCTACCGTCGTACGTTTCCCGAGCTTCCGGGAATCGCCTTGCCTCGAACGCATTATGTTCCGACGCGGTTGAACTTCGGTCCTCGATGGGAATCGGAGGGGATCATCGATGAAGTTCCAGCCGTGGCCGGTCAGCCCTTTCTGAGCTTGGTTCCTGCTCCCGATGCGGATGGAAATGATCGCGCAGGCATTCGATTGCCTCAGCTCGCTGTGCCGGTAGCCACCTTCACCGGATGGAATCTTCGGAGTGTCGAAGCAGGAGCGGCAGGACAACTCGCCAAGTTCAACGGTTCCCTGCTACCGTTTCCGGGAGATGAAAGGCAACGGGTTGCAAAGGGTGACCTGAGACTGTCGGTACAGGCACGATACCCGAACTTCGCGCATTACCTCGGCTTGTATTCGGAGTGCCTGCTCGAACTTGAATCGCAGCGATTCCTGCTGGATGAAGACGTGGTGCGATTGCTCCGTGCCGCCGAAGCGTCTCGATCATCGTGGGATGTTGGAGGTGGTGAAGCTCCACGCAATTGACGTGTTGAGCCCGGCACCTCGCTGCCGTGGTGCCGGGCTCGGGAATTGATTCCGCCGCGGGATGGATCGTCTCAGGCGAAGAGGGAGGAGACGACCCGTCCCCCGACGTCGGTCAGTCGGAAATCGCGACCCTGGAAGCGGTAAGTCAGGCGGGTGTGATCAAGGCCGAGCAGGTGGAGAATCGTGGCCTGAAGGTCATGGACGTGGATCGGATCTTCGGCAGCGGAGAATCCGAACTCATCGCTCGCACCAAAGGTCATCCCGGGCTTTACACCACCCCCCGCGAGCCACATGGTGAAGGCGTCGGGGTGGTGGTTACGTCCGGTGTTTTCTCGGACCTCTCCCATTGGGGTCCGTCCGAATTCTCCTCCCCAGATGACCAGGGTTTCATCGAGGAGGCCGCGGGCCTTGAGATCGGTGATCAGGGCGGCAGAGGCGCGATCGACGTCGAGACAGACGGTATCGAGCGAATCTTCAAGGTTTTCGGTGGGGCCGCCGTGGTGGTCCCAGTTGGTGTGGTAGAGCTGGACGAATCGCGTGCCACGCTCAACAAGTCGTCGAGCGAGCAGGCAATTGCTGGCAAAGGAAGGAGTTCCCGGCTCGATACCATAGAGGTCGAGGGTGGCCTGCGACTCGCCCGCCAGGTCGATTAATTCGGGGGCGCTCGACTGCATTCGAAAGGCCATCTCGTAAGAGGCAATTCGGGTGGCGATTTCGGGATCGCCCGTGGTATCGAGTCGATGGCGGTTCAGGTCGCCGATGGCATTGAGCGCGGTGCGCTGATCGTCTTCAGAAACCTCCGGAGGTCGGGATAGATCGAGGATGGGCTCGGGACCGCTCCGGAAAGGAACACCCTGGTATGCGGTCGGCAGGAAGCCGCTGCCCCAGAGGACTGCGCCCCCTCTAGGACCCCTTGGCCCGGACTGGAGGACGACGAAGCCGGGGAGGTTGTCCGCCTCACTGCCGATGCCATAGGTAATCCAGGCCCCCATGCTGGGACGACCGAATTGCGTGGTGCCCGCATTGAAGAACAACTTGGCCGGAGCGTGGTTGACCGGTTCGGTCCAGACCGACTTGAGGAAGGTCAGGTCATCCACGATTCGGGCCGTGTGCGGCAAACATTCGGAGACCCAGGCTCCACTGTCACCGTGTCTGGAGAATTTTCGGCGGGTGCCGAGGAGCTTCGGAGGTTCCTTGTTGAAGGTCTCCATGAAGGCGAATCGCTTGCCTTCAAGGTACGAAGGGGGAATCGGTTGATCGTTGTAGCGCTGAAGTCCGGGTTTGTAATCAAACAACTCGAACTGGCTCGGTCCGCCTGCCATGAACAGGAAGATCACGTTCTTGGCTTTGGGAGCGAAATGACCGGCCCGAGGTGCCAATGGGTTGGTGGACGGATCGGGTTCGGCGGCAAGACTGGCGGTGCCAGTTCCGAGCAAGGAGGTCAGCGCCATCGAGCCCAGACCGATTCCGCATCGTTCAAAAAAATGCCGACGGGTCGATTGAAGCAGCGGAGGGATCTCATTCATCATGACACTCCCGTCGGTTGCCGTTACTCGCGTGTGATGAACTCATCCAGATTCAACAAGACCCTGGCGATCGCGGTCCAGGCAGCTCGCTCGGAATGATCGGTCTTGGAATGATCGTCATCCCCTGAGCCGGAGTTGAGCGATCGTTGTTCACTGAGGAATGCATTCAGGCGATCCAGTTCGACGGGGTCGGGGCTTCGAGCGAGACAGAGACGAAAGGCGAGGTCGAGCCGTTTAGTGTCGTCCAGAGGACCTTCAGCAAGAAGGCGGTCGGCCAGGGCCTGAGCAAATTCGTAGAACGCCTGATCGTTCAAGAGCATGAGCGCTTGAAGCGGCGTGTTGGAACGGGTGCGTCGCGTACAGGCGAAGGTGGCGTCTGGGGCATCGAAGCCAACGAGCAAGGGATGAGGCGTCGCTCTCCAGAAGAAGGTGTAGAGCCCTCTGCGGAAGCGGTTGGGGCCGGTGTCGGTGACCCATTCGCGCCTCATCTGCCCGAGGCTCATCACGCCGTCGGGTTGGGGAGGGAAAACGCTCGGTCCTCCGACGGTTTCGGTGAGGAGGCCGCTTGCGACGAGGGCGGAATCGCGGATGAGTTCGGCGTCGAGCCGCAACCGAGACTGACGAGCGAGACGCCGATTGGTCGGATCACGATCGATCAGGTCGGGGCGAAGTCTGGACGATTGGCGGTAGGTGGACGAGGTAAGGATCAGGCGGTGCATGGTTTTGAGGCTCCAGCCTTGCTCCACGAACTCGACCGCGAGCCAGTCGAGCAAGTCCGGGTGCGAAGGAAGGGTGCCCTGAGTGCCGAAGTCCTCGTCGGTTTCGACGATGCCTCGTCCAAAGTATGCTTGCCAGAGGCGATTGACGGCGACCCTTGCCGTGAGCGGGTGATCGGGATCAACGAGCCATCGGGCCAGGTCGAGCCGGTTCGCGCGGGTGTCCGACGATCGAGTCAAGGGAGGAAGCACGGAAGGCACATCGGGCTCGACCGGGTCTCCCGGCCTGGTGAAGTCGCCCGCCGTCAAGAAATGGGTGGTTCGAGGGACGTTCTGCTCTCGAACGACCATGGTCGTGGGGATCTTGGGAAGTTCTTGCTTGAGGGTGGCGATGGCGGTGCGATGAGGAGCGACGATCGGATCGTCTGATTGGTCGATGAAGGCCGCGAAGACGACTCGATTGCGGTCTGCGGGGCGTTTCTCGAAGGGGAGGTCGAAGGCCTCTCGGACTTCCTGAGACTGCTTCTGGCGGCCTGCACCATCGAGCCCGATCTCCCAGGCATGTTGTCGATTGAGCAAGTCGGGGTCGCGCTCGATTCGGGCGAGGTAGTCGCTGATGGCCTGGTTGACCTCGTCCCGCCGGGCGACATCCTCCTCGGACGCCACGGGAATGGTCGGCTCGTCGACGGTATTCAAGAATGCAAAGAACTGAAAGTAATCTTGCTGTGAAATCGGATCATATTTGTGATCGTGGCACTGGGCGCACCCGATCGTCAATCCAAGCCAGACCGAGCCGGTGGTGTTGACTCGATCAATGACCGACTCGATCCGAAACTGTTCGCGGTCGATGCCCCCTTCCTGATTGATCGGCGTGTTGCGATGAAATCCGGTTGCGACGAGCTGAGGCATTGAGGCATCGGGGCGAAGATCGCCGGCGATCTGGTCGATGGTGAATTCGTCGAACGGGAGATCACGGTTCAAGGAGTCGATGACCCAGTCCCGGTACAGCCAGATCTCTCGGGGAGCATCGATGCTATACCCGTTTGAGTCGGCGTAGCGGGCATTGTCGAGCCAACGACGCCCCCAACGTTCCCCGTAGTGAGGGCTGGCGAGGAGTCGATCGATCAGGTGCTCGTAGGCGTCGGGACGGTCATCGGCCAGGAATGCCTGAACGTCCTCCGGGGTCGGGGGCAGGCCCGTCACGTCGAGACTGGCCCGTCGAATTAAGGTCGCCCGATCGGCCTCGGTTGAAGGAGCAATTCCATCCTGTTCGAGCGGGGCGAGGATGAACGCATCGATCGGGTTGCGGACCCAGGAGGATTCCTTGACGGCTGGCAACTCTGGACGCAGAGGAGGAGTGAAGGCCCAGTGATCTTCCCAGGGGGCACCCTGCGCGATCCACTGGCGAATTAACTCAACCTGGGCGTCCGAGAGCGACTTTCCCGAATCGGGGGGGGGCATCCGAAAATCGGCCATGTCCTCGGTGATTCGCAGAAAAAGCTCGCTCTCCTCGGGTGATCCGGGAACGATCGCTGCATACCCGCCCAGGTCGGCAAGGGCTCCTTCCGGTGTATCGAGCCGGAGTCCCGCGGCGCGTTGCGAGGCGTCGGGGCCATGGCAGCGGACACAGGTGTCCGAAAGTATCGGCCGAATCTCCGTCGCAAAGTCGATCGACCGTTCCTCTTCGGCGAGTCCACTGTGCGGGAAGACAAGCGGGCTCACCATGAGGAGGAAGATCCACCCGACGGCCATCGTCCGGGGCGGTCGCAATTGCGTCATCGTCTCGGTACTCCGGTCTCGGGGACCGATCAGTGGCAGGCGTTGGGGATCGACGGGCGTTGGTATCGCCTTGAGCATCTCGACCAGCCCAATGGATTTGCGTGCAGCAGGACGTTTAATCTAGGTTTAGCCTAATCGATTCGCTCGTCCATTCGCAACCGATTCCGGGGTTCTCAGAGGAAGGTTGCAACGGTTGAGCGTGTTGACGTTCACCTCTGATCCGTTGAGGGTTTGGCACGTTTTTCCGCCTCAACCGTCCTCCGATTTCGGGAGAACGACGTTCCAGACGCGTGGCGAGACCTTCGGAGGACTCCGCGGTTCAATTCCCTCATCCGGGGTGACTCTCGATAGCGCTAGACAGCAAGGGGTCGGCCTGGTCAGATTCGGAAACCCATGACGCCAACACCGATTGCACAAGACGGACCGTTTCACAGTCTGCTGACATCGCAAGCCCGAGGAGCAATCGCGGTGCTTCGGGTTTGGGGAGAGGGGGCTGTCGGCGCGGTGAATGAGGTGTTTCGGCCAATTCGAGGGGTGAGCCTTTCGAAGTCGCCATCAGGGCGACCCCGCGTTGGGAGAGTGGGACGGGGGATCGGGGACGAGGTGGTTGCCCTCATCCTGGACGAACCTGGTCAAACTCTTGAGGTGGAGATTCAGTGCCACGGAGGACCAGCGGCCGTGGGCCTCGTGATCGACTCCCTGGAACGGGTCGGAGTGCGCTGGCGATCGGCCGACGATTGGCTTGCCGATCATCAGTCCTCTCGTTTGAAATGGCTTGCACATCATGACCTTGTTCATGCGGAAACCGATCGGACCGCAAGATATCTTCTCGCTCAGGCTCAAGGTGCCCTTGATGAAGCAATCGAGACCATCCGCAACCAGATGGGCAACACCCCTTCCGAGGCGATAAGGAGACTCGACAGGCTCATCCAGGTTGCGGAGGTAGGACTTCATCTCGTTTCCGGGTGGCGCATCGCACTCGCCGGGCGGCCAAACGTGGGAAAGAGTCGCCTCCTGAATGCCCTGGCAGGTTATGGCCGAGCGATTGTCTCCCCGACGCCGGGAACCACCCGGGACGTGGTGACTGCCAGAATCGCGATCGAAGGTTGGCCGGTCGAGGTTTCGGATACGGCGGGACTTCGAGAGACCCACGACCCGATCGAAGCCGGGGGGGTGGTACTGGCTCGTTCTCGGCATGAGGGAGCGGATCTGGTTCTCTTGATTCTCGATCAATCCGAACCGCTTTCGGAAAGCGATCGAGCGTTGCTTTCGGAGTATGAGTCTTCGCTGATCGTTTGTAATAAATCGGACCTGACAGCGGCCTGGGAGCCGGAGCCCTCCTGGAAAGAGGTGCAGAGGATTTCGGCCGAACGCGGGGATGGGCTCGAATCGCTGGTAGCAACACTGTCTCGACGGATTGTGCCGACTCCTCCTGACGTTGAGGAAGCGATTCCGTTTCGAGCGGAACAACGGGAACAACTGATCGAAATTCGTCGACTCCTCCAGGAAGGTTCGCTGGATGATGCGCGCAAGAAGCTCGATTGGCTTCAATACGAGGCCACCTGATCACAAGGGGAGGCCGAGGTCTTGCGGTCAGAGATCGCCCGACGCATCATCGAAGCTTCGAGACCTGAACCTTCGATCGAGGAACGGACAGGAGTTTGAATGTATGGATGTTTCTCGAATTCATCGTTGCCGAAGATCTCTCGTGTTCCTCTTGATCTCCTGGGGATTGACGGCGGTTTCAATCGCACATGCCGGACAGGAGGGGGACCGTGTTTTCCGGGCGGGAGCAGCAACGAGCAACATCACCCCTCCGCTGGGGGAGCCGATTGTCGGCAACTGGAACGCTCCTCCGGCGACTCATGTTCACGACGAACTGCACGCTCGATGCCTGGTGCTTGATGATGGCGAGACAAGGATCGCCATCGTCCTTTGCGATAATGTGGGAATTGCCCGAGACGTTCTGGACGTGGCACGAATCCTGGCAGAGGAGTCAAGTGGGATTCCTGGTCAACACATCCTTCTTGCTTCGACGCATACGCACTCGGCGACTCCGGCCCGAGGGCTCGATCGACTTGCTCCCATGGACGATCTCAGTGGTTATCCCGCCTTTCTGGCGCGTCGGATTGCCGATGGGGTTGTTCGAGCATCCGCCAACCTTGAACCTGCCAGAATCGGCTGGGGCCGTGCTGAAGTTCCTGGGCAAGTCTTCAACCGGCGTTGGTTCCTGAACCCCGATCGCGAGATCCTGAACCCGTTCGGCGGAACAGACCGCGTCAAGATGAACCCTCCCCGGGCAACTCCTGACTTGAGAGAACCCGCCGGCCCGACCGACCCTGAGGTTGTCTTTCTCTCGGTTCAGGCAGTCGATGGCCGGCCGATCGCGCTCCTGGCCAACTATTCGTTGCATTATGTTGGGGGAGTGCCCTCGGGCCATGTCTCCGCCGATTATTTTGGGGTCTTTGCCGAGCGCATCGGGCAGTTGCTTGACGCGGATCGGGTTGACCCGCCCTTCGTGGGTGTCATGAGCAATGGAACAAGTGGAGACATCAATAACATCGACTTTCGTGCTACTGGGCAACGGCTGGAGCCGTATGAGAAGATCCGCCAGGTTGCTGATGAGGTTGCAGAAGCGGTCCATCAGGCACACCAATCGGTCACGTTTCACTCCTGGGTTCCGTTGGGGGCGGTGACTCGGGAACTCACCCTGGCGGCGCGAGTTCCCGACGAGGAACTGCGAGACTTCGCACAACGGACGTTGGCGAAGCCCGAAGAGGCTCCGCGTGATCACCCTCTTGAACGGATCTACGCAGAGCGCGTTCTTCGAGCGGTTGATGCTCCAGAAGAGGTCTCGATTCTTCTTCAGGCCGTTCGGATTGGAGGCGTCGGTATCGCTGCCATTCCGTTCGAAGTGTTTGTCGAAACCGGGCTCGAGCTCAAAGCTCGAAGTCCGTTCGAACAGACCTTTACCATTGAGCTGGCGAATGGATCGTACGGCTATCTTCCCACCCCTCGCCATCACGACCTCGGAGGTTACGAAACCTGGTTTGGGACCAATCGGGTCGAGCGAGACGCCTCGGAAAGGATTCGAGACGGGATTCTCGAACTCTTTGGTGCCTTGCAAGACCATTGAGAATTCATACCTTCGTGAGCGATCCCGACCGATCCTGCCGCTCTGAGCACACGTTCGATGATCGGAGCGGATCGGGAGATGAGACTCCCTGATCGACTGATCGAGACTCCTGAGACGGACACCATTCTTCATGAACACTTACGTCGTTGCGCTACTTCGTTCGAACCTGCTCGCGTTTGCGGGCGTGCTTGCCGGATTCCCAGTGCTCGCGATCGGTCAGCAAGTCGTCGATTCTGCCCCGATCATTGTTGAGGAGCGATTCGAAAAGACCGAGCATTTGATCCCGATGCGAGATGGGGTTCGTCTCTTCACGGCGATTTATCACCCACGTGATGCGTCTGCAGAGAACCCGTACCCGATTTTGATCAGCCGTACCCCTTATAGCTGTAACCCTTATGGTGAGGATGAGTACCGACCGGTGATCGGGCCGTCGAAGGCGATGATGGAAGAGGGGTACATCGTTGTTTATCAAGATGTTCGGGGACGTTTTCAGTCGGAAGGGACCTATGACAATATGAGGCCACATGTTCCCGGAGAATTGCCGATAGATGAAAGTTCCGATGCGTACGACACAATCGAATGGTTGCTGGAACATGTCGAAGGGCACAATGGCCGGGTCGGCATGTGGGGGATTTCCTATCCCGGATTTTACACTGCTGCGGCGCTGCCCGAGGCGCATCCTGCGCTGGTGGCAGCCTCGCCACAGGCGCCGATTGCCGACTTTTTCTTTGACGACTTTCACCACAATGGTGCTTACACACTCGCGTATTTTCTAATCACGCCGGTCTTCGGCTATCAGAAAGCGGGACCTCAGGATTCGAGGTGGTTCGACATCATCGATCCGAGAACGCGAGACGGCTACAAGTTTTATCTGGAGCTTGGCCCACTGAAAAATGCCGAGCGATATTATGGGCCGGAGAACTTCTTCTGGAGGCAAATCGTTGAGCATCCGAATTACGATGAGTTCTGGCAGCGTCGGGCGATTCTCCCTCATTTGAACGGGCTCTCGACCGCGGTGATGACGGTGGGGGGGTGGTTCGATGCGGAGGATCTGTATGGGCCATTGAATATTTATCAGACCATTGAGCGAGAGAATCCAGGAACCTTTAACATGCTGGTCATGGGGCCCTGGGGGCATGGTGACTGGGCTCGAAACGGGGACGGTCCCCAGGTGACAGGGAACATTCCTTTTGGTGAGGGTCTCTCCTCATCGTATCAGGAACAGGTCGAGGCGCGTTTCTTCCGTCATTTCCTCAAGGAAGGTAATGATCCCGATGATCCTGGTCCTGACTTGCCCGAGGCGTTGACGTTTGATACCGGCCGAAAGCAGTGGCACGAGTTTGATCAATGGCCTCCCGCAACCGTCACGGCGGCCCAGCTGTATTTCGGAAACGACAGGACGCTCACGGCCAATCCGCCGGAGGACGAGGATCGTCAGCCCTTTTCGGAATTCATCAGTGATCCGAACACACCGGTACCCGACTCAGGGGAGATCCGGATCGTCATGACCCCCCGGGCCTACATGACCGACGATCAGCGTTTTGCCACGCGACGACCCGACGTGCTGTCGTTTCGTTCCGAAGTTCTCGAATCGGATGTGACGCTCGCCGGCCCCATGATCGCCCGGCTCTTTGTTTCGACCACCGGTACCGACGCCGACTGGGTCGTGAAACTCATTGACGAATATCCGAGCGATCACCCGATGGAGGAGCATGCCCCCGAGGGAGTCGAGTTCGGCGATTACGAGCAGCTCGTTCGGGGAGAGATTCTCCGGGGACGGTTCCGCAACAGCTTTGAAACGCCCGAGCCATTCGTTGCGGGCGAAGTCACCCCGGTTGAACTGACCCTTCAGGATGTCTTCCACACGTTCAAGAAGGGGCACCGGATTTTGGTGCACGTTCAGAGTAGCTGGTTCCCGCTCTTTGATCGGAATCCCCAGACGTTCGTGCCTAATATCTTTGAGGCCGACGAGGCTGACTTTACCCGGCAGACGCATCGGGTGTATCACTCGCCAGAGTTCCCCAGCCATCTGGAGATCTCGTTGCTTCCCGGGGAAGCGGAGTAAGCGAGGGGCGGGTTTACTCCTCGGGGCCAATTTCCTTGATCATCCGGGAAAGGAACTGGGACAGGCCGTCGATTCCATGCATGGCCTGGGCGACGGCCTGTTCGAGGGGGACAAGTTGCTTGGCCTCGAAATCGCGGCTGACGGCGTCATCCCATTCGTCTCGTGTCTGATCCCATTTTGCTCGAAGTGCCTTCAGATCGTGCTGGAGTTTGGCACCGCCCGCCGTAATGTTTGTGGGACGCATGGCGACGAGGGCTCCGTCGGGAGATCACGAGGTGGTTTCGGGAGGCCCGGAGGACGGATCTGGAGGCAGAGCCGAAGGCATGCCGGAGTGATCGCGGGGGGGAGCGGTGCTGACATAGGCTTCGAGCGCCGTGATCATGCGGTCGAGCATGGCGAGCATTCGAGCGATGTCGATTGAAGCGGCATCGGCCAGGCTCCGGGTCCTCCCTTGATATTCTGCCAGGGCGTGCTGGAACTGAGGAACCCAACGACGGATCGAGGCGAGTTTGCGTTCGGCCTGTTCAATCCGCATTTTGCAGAGACGGAGGGCTTCTTTCTCCTGGGTCACATCGGGAACGAAGCCGTCGGTCCGCTGGAGGTTTTTCCGGTGAAGGGCCGCGCGGGCCTCGGCCATGCGCTGGTCCCAGAGCTTGATTTGACTTTTCCAGTAGCGTGGCTGTTCGTGTTCGAGCCAGTCCCGGACGCGACGAAGCTCGATGTCGATCCCGCCCAGGGCATTCCGAGCACCGTCACCGAACTCGGCGACCGCGGCCCGGAAACGATTGAGGGCCTCGATCGACTGGACGCGGGCTTGCTCGGCCATCGGTGCCGGCTCCTGCGTTAGCGTTGCTGGAGATAGTCTTCGATCTTCTCGGCTTTTTTCATCAGGAAGGGGACGTGGGTCTCGGAAAGCTGGATGAATCGGGAGACGACATTCATCGTCTGTCGAAACTCCTCCGCGAACTTGTCATGCTCGCGGTCTCTCCAGGTGGAACCGAGATTGTTCAACTGACCGTTGAGGACAGTCATTCGGCTCTGGAGATCATTGTTGAATTGCTTGAGACTCTGAGCAAAACGGCGAAGTTCAGCCGGATCAACGTGAGCTTGCGGCATGATGACGGGCTCCGAGCGAGGAGCGAGGCGGGTTCTTTAGGAATCCAGACTACCGATCCGTTTGAGAGACTGTAAAGGTATCGGCTCGGCCCGCCTTTGTGAGCTTGTCTTGCTCGAAGTCGATCGAGTTCGGTAGAATTCAATGTTCTGGCGGGGCCATCTCGGTTCGCCCCGCGCCGATCACCTGAAGCAAGTGGTCGGAGCAAGGCGTTTCGATTTCGAAGAGAGAAGCAAGGTCATACCGCGATGGCTCACAAGAAAGGTCAGGGCTCCAGCCGCAACGGCCGCGATTCGAATGCCCAGCGGCTGGGAATCAAGCTTTTTGGTGGTCAGCTTGCCAAGGCGGGCGCGATCATTTGCCGGCAGCACGGCACGAAGTGGCGGCCTGGGAAGAACGTTGGGGTCGGTCGCGACTGGACCATTTTTGCCTTGACCGAGGGCAAGGTTCACTTTGATCAGGATGGTCGTCGGATCAATGTGATTCCGTCCTCCAACGGTCACGCTCACGCCTGAGTTTCGGCTCATTGAGCCCCGATTCTGCTTGAACCGCGATTGGATGCCCGGCGGCCGATCCCTGAGGGGAAAGTGGACGCCGGGCGTCTTGCGTCTCAGAGGGACGAATGTTTGTCGATCGGGTGACGCTTCACGTCAAAGGTGGCGATGGCGGGAACGGTTGCCTCAGCTTCCGCCGGGAGAAATACGTCCCTCGGGGGGGGCCTAACGGGGGCGATGGCGGCCACGGCGCTCATGTGATCGTCCGCGCCGTGGAAGGCCTGACGAACCTGGCCCACCTTTCCGGCATGCGTCACTTCCGGGGCGAGCGTGGGCAGCATGGGATGGGAAGCAGCCGGGACGGTAAAAGCGCCGAGACGGTCTATATCGATGTTCCGGCGGGAACGATTGTCCGCGACCACACTCACGGCCATGTTCTTCGGGACTTGAAGTCTCCTGGCGATTACGTCGTGGTGGCCCGAGGTGGAAAAGGGGGGCACGGAAACGAGCATTTCAAGTCCTCGATCAATCGAGCGCCTCGCCAGGTCGAGCCGGGGCAGCCGGGAGAGGAACGCTCGATCGACCTGGAATTGAAGGTAATCGCCGATGTCGGCCTGATCGGATTGCCGAACGCCGGCAAATCGACCTTGCTCTCCCGGATCAGCCGGGCACACCCCGAGATCGCTGATTACCCCTTCACGACCAAGTACCCGAATCTCGGGGCGGTGGTTGTTGAGGACGACGCATTCATCGTCGCCGATATTCCCGGCCTAATCGAGGGAGCACACCAGGGGCACGGCCTGGGACACGAGTTTCTCCGCCATGTGGAGCGGACCAAGGTGCTGGTGCATCTGGTCGAGGCTGTGCCGATCGACGGGTCCGATCCGGTCGAGAATTACCGGACCATCCGGAACGAGCTGGAACAGTACAGCCCGGCCCTGGCAAACCGACCCGAGATCCTCGTGCTTTCGAAACTCGACGTGACCGGGGCCGATGAGGCGGTCGATCGGATTGCCCACGAACTCTGCCGCGAACCACTGACCCTCTCCGCGGTCACGGGACGAGGGATTCCACAGCTTATCAGTCGGATCCTCGACGTGCTTCAACGAGTCCGAGCGCAGTTGGGAGAGGAGGAAGCTCCCTCATCCCCGGAAGTGCTCGAAGACCCTTGAGCGTTGGCCCGAACGGATCAGGAGAACGGCATTCTCGTCTTTAACTCTGCCCGGAGGGCGTTGTGTCCCCCGACCGACTTGTGATTGATGTCGGCAACACCCGGCTGAAGTGGGGGCGTCTTGACCACCGAGGCCGGATCATCGACTCTTTCGCGACGGCGGTGGACGATTACGGGGCCTGGCAGACCTCGATCAATCGCCTGGTGTCAGAGCAGTCCCCGAGTCCTGCGGCGATCGCTTCGGTCAATCCGCCGATCGCCGATCGGCTTGGAGCCTGGCTTGAACGTTCCGGAATCGGACCGATCCAATGGTTTCGATCGGCGGCCGATGTGTCGTTGAACCATCGGCTCGAGGCTCCCGAGCAGACGGGGGCCGATCGAGCCCTCGCGGTGCTGGCGGCCCTCGATCACGCCGGGCAAGTCGGCCCGGGAATCGTGGTCCAGTGTGGCACGGCGATTACGGTCGAGCGCATCGATCCGGAGGGATGCTGGCTTGGGGGGGCCATTGCCATCGGTCCAGGTCTTGCTTCAAGAGCGCTACAATCGGGAACCGCACAACTGCCGAGCGCCTTGCCTCTCGATCCGGAACGCCCGACTCCGGCATGGGGAGCGTCGACACTCCCTGCGCTGGAAGCAGGACTTCTCTGGGGAGCCGTCGGGACAATTCGGGAGCTGATCGCTCGACAAGGTGAGGGGCTGAATCCGGAACCCTGGGTGATCTGGACGGGGGGGGATGCGCCGATTCTGGGACCACGAGTCTCTGGAGCCGGAGTTCAAATCGAGCCAGACCTGGTCTTGATGGGGGCGGCGTTGGCAGGATTCCGAGGGCCAGACCACCCAATCGACGCGACTCCGTTCAGCCGTTAGAATCCCCTTTTCCGCACCGAGTGAACGTGGCTCGCCCCAGTTGCGACGGGGCTACCTTCCGCCTGCTTCTTCTCCTTGGCACCGGGATCTGAAGGCGATGACGAGCCTCAAGGGAAACTTCCTCATCGCATCGAATTCCCTGGCCGACCCGAACTTCGTTCGGACTGTCTTGTTGATGGTTGAGCACTCCGAAACCGGTGCGGCCGGGGTCATCCTGAACCGCCCGACAGGTGCCACCATCGCCGAGATTTCTCGGAAGGTCTTCAACGAGCCTGATGACTGGGACAAGCCGATCTTTCTGGGAGGCCCCGTCCCCGGGCCCCTCATGGTGCTGCATGCGGTCGAAGCACTCTCGGATCAATCCGTCATCGAAGGTCTTTACACCACCATCGACCCGGACAAGATCCAGGAACTGATTCAGCTTCGGGTCGAACCCTCGGTCTTCCTGGCCAACTATGCCGGTTGGGGAGCCGGCCAGCTTGAGATGGAACTGGCTGAGGACTCGTGGCGGGTGATTCCTGCCGACAGCTCCCTTGCCCTTGAAGGTGGCGATGCCTCTCTCTGGGAAACGCTGATGCGACGCGTTTCGGCGAACCTGCTGGCCGGAGCGTTGGGACTGCCGGATCTCCCCAACGATCCCACTCTGAATTAACGCGCGATCGATCGGCGGATCGTTTGTGAGCGGTACCGACCCGTGTCATTCGCGCTGGAGAGGACTGCCCGGTGCGCACTCTATTGATGGCGTTCGTTCTGGGGATTCCGATGCATGCCCGGGCGGAGGATCGCCCGAATGTGGTGCTGATCGTTGTTGATGATCTCGGCTATGGAGAGCTGGGGTGCCAGGGAAATTCCGAGGTGCCTACCCCGCACATTGATTCGATTGCAGCTGAGGGAATCCGGTTTACCAGTGGCTATGTGACCGCCTCCTATTGCAGTCCATCCCGTGCGGGTTTGCTGACCGGGCGGGATCAGAACCGCTTCGGCTGCGACCTGAACCCGGTCGGTGCGCTTAACGATCAACCGGGAGTCGGCCTGCCGGCTTCGGAATTGACCCTGGCGTCACACCTTCGCTCAGCCGGATATGCGACGGCCCTGATCGGCAAGTGGCATCTTGGAGGCACCAGCCCCCATCACCCGATGCGTCACGGATTTGATACCTTTTTTGGATTCCGCCATGAAGGGCACTATTACACTTCTGTACCCCATGACGGAATGGTCACCTGGCTTCGTCGCCGGACGCTGCCCGATGGTGGAACGGGACGCTGGATTCGCCCGGATGGCCGCCTCGCGATTTCGACCCACATGGGGCACGACGAACCTCCCTACGACGCCGACAATCCGATGTTGAGGGATGGCCAGCCCGTTGAGGTCGATGGCGATCTGACCGAGGTCTTCTCTCGGGAGGCAGTTGCGTTCATCCGTCGCCACGCGGAGCGTCCATTCTTCCTCTGCCTGGCGTACAATGCCGTTCATAGTCCGATGCAGGCCAGGGTCGAGGATGTGGAACGGTTTTCTCACCTGGAGGACATCCAACGTCGAATTTTCGCGGGAATGCTGTCTCGTCTGGACCAAGGGGTAGGCCAGGTTCTTGAAGCATTGCGCGACGAGAGGCTTGACCGCCGGACCCTCGTGGTCTTCGTCAGTGACAACGGAGGCGCGACCCGGGAGCTAACCTCCAGCAATCGTCCGCTCCGAGGTGGCAAAGGCGATTTTTTCGAAGGGGGTCTCCGCGTTCCCTTTCTTGCCCGATGGGTCGGACACCTTCCGGCTGGACAGGTTGAACCCCGGCCAGTCTCGACGCTCGACCTGTTCCCGACCATTTGCGACGCTTCGGGATTTGCGCTGCCTGAAGATCGCACCTTTGACGGGATCAACCTGTTGCCGATGCTGACCGAAGCCGTGGCGGTACCAGAGGATCGGGTGCTTTGGTGGCGCATGGGCCCCCTCGCAGCGATTCGAGTGGGGGACTGGAAGTTGGTCAGGGATCAACGGTCCGGCCCCGAGTCCTCCTGGCAACTGTTTGATCTGGCCAGTGATCCCGCTGAGACGCTCGACCGTGCCGCCGAGCATCCGGAGGTGGTTGAATCCCTCGCCCAGCTCTGGAACACGCGCAATGCCGAGATGCCACCGCCGAGTACTCGGATGGATCGTCGACGTTGAGGGGAAAGCTCAACGGTCTCCGACCGGCGGTCTTCGAGGAGGGCGAATGGCCGTTTCCTCCCAGTAGCGTCGAAACGAGGCAGCCAGCTCCCGGAAGCGCTGGAAATCACCCGGCTTCTGGATAAACGTATTCGCCCCCGCCTGATAGCTCCGCCAGACGTCTTCGTCTCGGCTTGAGGTCGTCATCACGACGACCGGAATGGCTCGAAGCAGGGGGTCACTTTTCAGTCGAGCGAGGATCTGCGATCCACTCGGTCCCGGAAGGTTCAGATCGAGCAAAACGAGGTCGGGGATCAGGTCGGGTGAACAGGAGGGGACACTCAAACGATCCAGATATGCCATCGCCGAGCCACCATCGGAGAGAACGGTCAAGCGATGCCTGAAGCCGACATCCGCAAGGGCCCGTCGGAGGATGAGCACGTCGGGAGAACTGTCCTCGACCAGAAGCAGATGAAACTCAGCGGACATGAATCGCAGTGTCCGAGGAGGAGACTGACTGACGGGGTTCGGCGTCTGGAATTCCCGATTTCAGCGTGGATGGAACCAGGGGAAGATCCACGAAGAAGGTTGATCCGTTCCCGGGCCGACTTTCGACCCAGAGGCGACCACCATGAGCATGGGCAATCTTCTGGCAGATCGCCAGACCGGCTCCTGTGCCCTCATAGCGGTCCCGAGGATGAAGACGCCGGAACATCTGGAAAATCGTTTCGTGATACTGGGGATCGATCCCGATTCCATTGTCCCGGACCATGATGGTGACTCGGTGCCCTCGTTTCGGGAGGGTTCCTACGGAAACTCCTACCTCGACACGAGGGGAGTCTGATTCATTATATTTGAGTCCATTCCCAATCAAGTTGCCAAAGAGCTGACCGAGGCGGGTCCGGTCGCCCCAGACAGTCGGCAAGGGGCTCAGGGATAGGACCTCGGCACGTCGGCTGCGAATCAGCTCGGCAAAGTCAATTCGAAGTGTTGCCAGCAGATCGTCGAGCGAGACGGGATGGAATTCCAACGTCGACTGGCCAGCCCTTGAGAGTTCCAAGAGATCGCGGATTAAGGTCCGCATTCGCGTCGAAGCCTCGGTCAGGTAATCGAGGTACTCTCGGGCTTGGTCGTCGAGCCGATCGGCGTAATCGTGTTTTAAAAACCCGGAGAAGGCGATCAAGGTTCGAATCGGCTCCTGTAGATCATGAGAGATCACATAGGAGAATTCGTCAAGCTCCGTGTTTTTTCGGGACAGTTCGTCGTTGATCCGCGCGAGCCGCTCGTTGTTGCGGCGTAACTCCGCTTCGAGTTGTTTCCGGGCGGTGATGTCCTGGGCCACGCTTCGAGAATGGATCAAGCGGCCTCTGGAGTCTCGTACCGCCACGGCGGTCACGAAGACGTCGATCAAGCGGCCATCCCGAGTCCGCCATTGACTTTCCACCTCGATGCGCCCTTCCTTGAGAAACTGGGCAAAACGACCCCGGAAGGAAGGGCGAAGCTCCTCGGGAAGTAATTCGAGATAAGGCCGACCCAGGATTGAACGTCGATCGTAACCGAGGGTTCGGAGCAGCGTTTCGTTGCAGACCAGGAGGTTTCCCTCCTGGTCAAGGCTGAAATACATGGCCGGAGCGTTCTGATAGAGGTCGCTGTAGCGATCTTTCAGATCGGCGAGGGCCTGATTCGTTAATTGAAGCGTTCGATTCAGTTGCTGGAGTTCCTCGGTCCGCTTGCGCTCTCTGCGACGAGCCCGGATGCGATTGGTGATGTCCGTGACATGGCAACGGAGATAGACCACCGACCCTTCAACGTCGTATCGGGTGGAGACGTTCAGCTCGACCACCCTGCGATTCCCCCCCAGGGTGGAGATCCGGTGGATCAGGCCGAGCGCCTCTCCTTTACTCGAGGCGTGTCGGAGTTCCCGGGTCGCGGGAACTCGATCGTCTGGATGGAGCAGATCGAGGATCGAGAGTTTCCTGAGGCGATCGACTCCGGCACCAAGGAAGGTCTGAAGGGCGGGGCTTACCTCGGTCCATCGCAGTGACTCCGGCGCAAGCCGTCCCACCATGTCTCGGGTCTCGAAGATCGCGGAAGAACCGTCGCCGCCATCGATGTCCGAGGGAGGATCGAACAGCCCGCTCCGTGTCAGCGCTTCTCGTGCTGGGAGGGAGAGCGAGGGTTCTTGGCGGGTGCGGCTTCGGGCCATCGAGGCATCGTATTGCCCGATTGTTCGGTGGAATTCGACGAGAGCCGGGTGCGTGTCGAACTCGGAGGCCGGTGAGGGCAGTGCTCGGGCCGGGTGAAGCCCTTCGATCCGAGCCGTGAGGTGCTCGGTCATCAGGAGTACGGGGTGAAGCCAACGGCGACGTTCAACGATCAGTCCGAGGCCAAGACCGAGCGGGAGCATCAGCGCTGCTCCGATAAGCCCTCCCACGAGAATCGATGGCATTCCGAAAAGGCTTCCGATCAGTGCAAGGAGGGTGATCGAACTGCTCAGCAAGGCCGTTGCTGCCAGCACTCTCGGACCAGTGAATGCGAAATTCCGACCTTCTCCGGTCCAGGTCATTCGTTTGCCTCGATCGGTCAACGGCGAGGAGTGATTGGCCGGAAAGCGTTTGTCGCCAAAATTATGGGAAGGCCCTGCGTTGCTCAAACCCCTTGGGCAGATCAACACCCTGTGAAGCTAGGATGTTTCCGTCGAAAGGTGCTGCGGGACGTGAGGAGCGGGAATTGCAGTCGAATCAGGCAGCCAGAGGGAAAAACAGGCACCTCCATCGGGAGAATTTCGAACGGAGAGCCGCCCTCCGTGCTCCTGGAGGATCTCGGCGGAGAGATATAGGCCGTATCCCGTGCCGGTGTCCTTGGTCGTGAAGAAGGGTTCGAAGATTCGGGGCATCACGACTTCGGGAATGCCGGGGCCGCTGTCGAGGACCTCGATAGAAACTCCTGGTCGATCGGCCTCGGATCGAGGAATGAGGCGGAGCCGGATCGTTCCTTCCGAGGAGTTCGAGAGAATCGCTTCCCGAGCGTTGGTCATGAGATTGAGCAAGACCTGAAGCAGACGGCCCGCGTCGGCTCGAATTGGTGGGAGACCCTCTGGAGCCGGCTCAACGAGCAGTTCAACATGTCCCTGTTTCGGATCAGAACCCTTGCGAAAGTAATCGATGGCCTCGCGGAGAAGCGGTTCGAGGTCGAGGGGACGCAGAACCGGGGGACCGCCGCGGACGGTCGCCATCAAATGCTCGAGACGGACCTGTAAGAGCTGGACGCTTCGAATGATCGGGTCGGCAAAACGGATGGCCGGGTCATCTGCTTTCAATTGCATCCGCATTAACTCGGCGTTTCCTCGAATCACGCCGAGCGGCCCTCGAATTTCGTGGACGATGCCGGCGAGCAGTCGACCAATTTGCGCCATTTGCTCGTTGAGCAACGAGGTGTTGGCCATCTGCCGGTAGCGACAGAGGCGTCGCACCCTGGCGAGGATCACCTCGGGAGCGGCGTCCTTGGGAACATAGTCGTCGGCCCCGGCCTCAAGTCCGGCAAGGACATCGGCTTCGTGGTCTCGGACCGTGAGCATCAAGACGGGGATGCCACTAATCATCGGGTCGGCCCGCAGGGCCCGGCAGACATGATGACCGTCGATGTCAGGGAGGTTGATGTCGAGGATCACGGCGTGGGGGCGGATCGACTGCGCTGCAGCAATGGCCTGACTTCCGGTGTCGACTTCGTAGACACGGAAGTCGGCCCGTCGAAGAAGGGTCCGGAAATACGCTCGGTCCGTTGGGCTGTCGTCGACGATCAGTACGTCGCTCATTCCATTGCGTCCGCGAGCCGGTCTTCAAACCCATCTCACCCGGTGAGCTGCGGGAACTCGTCGTTCTGGACTTTCCTTGGGCCACCACGTATCCGGCTCGATGCGCGGTGTTGCGAATCCGGGGCAACGAACCGAATCGGCACCCTCAGTACCAAGTTCTCCTGTCCGAAGCGATTCTTCTCATCATGGCATAGCAGCCTCTTGCGATCAATCGTCCGCCTGAGGCGGTTCTTGGCATTGAGGTTGCAGCCTAGTGCTTGGATGACTAGCCTACTGACAAGTCAGCCGGGCTTGAACTCCGAGGACGGCGGATCGATACGGACCCCAGTGAACCTTGAAAAAATCATGAGCACGACGACCCATCCAAATGCTTCCTCCGTTTCGACACCGACGCTGCACTTGTCCGACATTGAGCAACTCATTCATGCAAGCCACTGGGATCCGTTCGGGGTGCTCGGTCCTCATGTAATAAACGCCAACGGCCGATCGCACCTGGCGATTCGGGCCTTACTTCCGGATGCGGCACGCGCCTGGGTGGTCGACCTGACCGGAGGCGAACCCGGCTCGTTGATCGCGATGAATCGGCTTCATCCGGAAGGACTGTTTGAGCTGGTCATTCCGAATCGATCCTCGGCAATCCCCTATCGACTCGCGATCGAGAACGGCGAAGGACATCGCTGGCAAGTGGTCGATCCCTATCGGTTTGGCCAGGTGCTGTCGGACTTCGACATCTATCTGCTCGGTGAAGGGAACCATTTACGTTCCTACGAGAAGCTTGGAGCGCACATTCGAGAGATCGACGGCATTCGAGGGGTTCACTTTGCCCTTTGGGCTCCCAATGCCCAGCGGGTCAGTGTCGTCGGTAACTTTAATCACTGGGATGGTCGCCGCCACCCGATGCGCAACCTCGGGCCGACGGGACTCTGGGAAATCTTCATCCCGGACCTCCAGCCAGGAGAAGTCTACAAGTACGAGATCAAGAGTCGATACAATAACTACCTAGTTTCAAAGTCAGACCCATACGGCTTTTATGCCGAACGCCGACCTCAAACCGCCTCGATTGTCTGGGATGTCGACCACTTCCGCTGGAACGACGCCGAATGGATGGGACATCGGACGCAGAACCAAGGCCTCGACGCGCCGATCTCGGTGTACGAGGTGCATCTCGGTTCCTGGAAACGCCGCGCTGAACAGCAAGGAGACTATCTCTCATACGCGGAATTGGCGGAACAACTCGCTCATTACGTCAATGAGATGGGATTCACGCACGTCGAGTTGTTACCGATCAACGAGCACCCCTTCGACGGCTCCTGGGGCTATCAACCTGTTGGATTGTACGCCCCCACCTCTCGGTTCGGCTCTCCCGATGACTTCGCCCAGTTCGTTGACACGATGCACCGCCACGGAATTGGCGTGATCATCGACTGGGTCCCTGCACACTTCCCCAGAGACCTCCACGGGCTGGGGTATTTTGACGGAACCCACCTGTACGAGCATGAAGATCCGAGACTAGGCGAACACCGCGACTGGGGTACCAAGATTTACAACTTCGGGCGCTCCGAGGTTCGCAATTATCTCCTTGCAAACGCTCTGTTTTGGCTGGACAAGTATCACATCGACGGTCTTCGGGTCGATGCCGTTGCGTCGATGCTCTATCTCGATTACAGCCGAAATCCCGGCGAGTGGGTTCCCAACGCTTTCGGCGGCAACGAGAACCTCGAAGCGATCGACTTTCTCAAGAAGTTCAACGAGGCCGCGCATGCCCAGTTCCCCGGCGTTCTGACCATCGCCGAGGAGTCGACCGCCTTTCCAGGTGTCTCCCGTCCGACGTACGTCGGCGGGCTCGGGTTCAGCCTGAAGTGGAATATGGGCTGGATGAACGACACGCTTCGCTATATCTCCAAGGATCCGGTTTATCGGAAATATGAGCATGGAGTGCTGACGTTTAGTCTTGTTTACGCATTTAGCGAAAACTTCATGCTCCCGCTTTCCCACGATGAGGTCGTGCACGGAAAGCGATCATTGCTCGACAAGATGCCCGGTGATATGTGGCAAAAGGTGGCCAACCTCCGGCTCTTGCTCTCCTACCAATGGACGCATCCCGGCAAGAAACTTCTGTTCATGGGGGGAGAATTCGGCCAGTGGCGTGAGTGGAATGAGTCGGAAAGCCTCGACTGGCACCTCCTCCAGTGGGCCGACCATCAAGGGCTTCAGCGAATGGTCGCTGACCTGAACCGGATATATCGGTCGGAGGGAGCCCTTCACGAGATCGACTTTGATTGGCAGGGGTTCGACTGGTTGGAGCTGCACGACTGGGAGAACAGTGTTCTGGCGTTCCTCCGAAAAGGGAAGCATCCCGGTGACGAACTCGTGGTCGTGTGCAACTTCACCCCGTGCCTGCGCGAAAATTACCGAATCGGAGTTCCTCGGGGAGGAGGCTACCGCGAGGTCTTCAACTCGGATTCTTCCCTGTATGGCGGTTCGAATGCCGGTAATCACGGCTACCTTCAAGCCATCAATGAACACCACGCCGGGCGACCGTGCTTCCTCAACCTAACCCTTCCTCCGCTGGCCGTGGTGATTCTCAAGCCTGAGTAGAGGGGCCAAGCTGATCTTGTCAGGTCTGCGGAAGCGATTCCGATGACCCGGTCGAGTTTCGGCCAGTGACTGCCATTGGCCATTGCCGGTGGATTGCCTCTGCAACACTTGCGAGTGCGGGGTCGTCCGCGATTCGACGAGTGGTGGCAAGGCAGGCATGTCGAATCGTTTTCGGGTCGCGGCCACCAAACGCCTTACCGAGGTCAGCATAGCTGGCCCCGGTGAGTTCTCGGGCGAGGAGAATCGCGAGATGCCTCGCCTCGACGAGGGTGGCTCGACGACTGGATGATCGAAGGTCGCGGGGGCGAAGACCAAACGATCGGGCCACCACCTGAGTGATCTGGGCGATCGAGACAGAGGCATTCGCGAATTGGTCCTCATGAATCAAGGTGTTCACGAGTGCAAGATCGATTGGACGGCGATCCAATCGAGCCATCAGTGCAACGCGGGCAAGCCAGCCGTCGATCAGTCGGTATCCCTCGGCGGACTCAGCCAGCGCGTCGAGGGCTTCAGCAGTCGCCGTCAGGCCGAGTCGCCTCACCTGATCGAGCAAATAACGGCGTCGGGTGGCGGGGCCGGGTCGATCGAGTCTTACGGTCAAACCGACCTGGAGCCGATCGGCCAGACGTCGGGGCCATCCGGCCCAGCGTCCCGGATCGTTCCGAAGGGAGACCGCAACCGAGGCTCCTGCGGCATCAAGCGCATCAAGTGTTGGTTCGAGTTCCGCCAAGGAGAGCGGCGAACGCGAGATCCCGTGCAAATCGTCGATCGCCAGCAGATCGACCTCCCGAACACTCCGACGCAACTCGGCCCAGGCGGCTGGGGTGTCCCGATCCGCGGCCCGATGGCAGGCATCGACGAAGACCTCGGAGGGCATCAGGGCCACCGCGGCGTTTGGCCTTCGAGCGATGCAATCTGCGATCAATTCTTCAAGCAATCGGGTTTTTCCCGATCCCGAGGGGCCGACGAGCACCAAAGGTGATCGGTCGTTCTGCCCTCGTGCGAGTTCCCGAATCGCGGCCTGGGCGAGTTCGTTCTCCGGGCCGACGAGAAAACCGTCCCACGGTCCCGATCGAGGCGGATCGGGCGCGGAACGGTTGAGTTGATCGAAGGGTATCGGCGTCTCCATCCGTCCGGCCTCGAACCCATCTGATCAAGGTCAGGATCGCTCGCGAAGGGCGCGATTGATGTCGCGCTTGGTCTCCCGAGATTTGATTGCCTCGCGTTTGTCGTGCAGCTTGCGGCCGCGGGCGATGGCGATCTCGACCTTGGCGATGCCGTTCTTAAAATAAAGCTGCAGGGGGACGATCGTCAGCCCCTTCTCGCTCGCCTTGGTCTTGAGGCGATCGATCTCCCGGCGGTGGAGGAGGAGCTTCCGGGGGCGCTTGGGTGTGTGGTTCATCCGGTTCGCTTCGACGTATTCGGGAATGTCGACGCCGTAGAGCCAGGCCTCGCCCCGGTCGAGCCCAGCGTAGGATTCTTCCAGGCTCGCCTTGCCGTTGCGCAGGCTCTTGACCTCCGTCCCCTTCAGGACGATCCCCGCCTCGACCTTTTCCAGAAGGTCGAACTCATACCGGGCGCGACGGTTCCGGGCGACGACCTGAATGGCATCCGCCTTTGAATCCCTCGATTTGTCGCCGCCCTTCTTCGCCATCGAAGCGTCCTTCTCAATCGAGGTTCCGGGAAGCCCGGACCAAACCTGTATCGTGTGATCGAATTGTAAAGGTCGCATCTGAGTTGGGGCAAGGTGCGTCGTTCATCCCGCGCCGAATCCGGCTCGTGATGCCTCGCAGGCGGCGAGGATCTCCTCGGCAATCCTGACACCTTCTTCTTGAACAAGAACCTCGGCCCGTGGCATGTCACCGGCCTGCCAGGCTTCCCGCCAGCGTTCCTGGAAACTGCCGGGTATTTCCTCACGAATCCGCAGGATCGGTGTATCGTATCCGATCGAGTACGAACTAGAACGCCGATTAGCCCATCGGGAGAGGGGTTCCTCCGGGTCAATTGCGGTCGTTCCGAAAAAGCACGCCTGGCCCGTTGCGGCGACGAAGGTCGGCGGGATGACGCCTCGGCGCAATTCGGCCATGGTCGCGAGGAATGCATCGCGATCGAGGTCGGTCGATCGCTCGGGGAGATGGGCGAGGCGATCGAACCAGAGGTCGGTCACGATCCAGCGATCCCCCCAGTAATCGGCCGACCACCGTTCCTGGAGTAGTTCGCGAGCGGCCTCGCGGAGCAGGGTCGAGGCGTCGTTGCCCGTCAGTCGCTCCGGCCCGGCTTCCTCGTCGAAATCTTCCGGCAACCAGTTGCACCACGCGAATCCGGCGGCGGAGAGTCCCGCAACGACCCGGGAAAAGACGGCGGGGGAAGCACCGTCAAGGACTACGTAGCTCGGCCGACGGTCGAGGTTGTCCCGCAGCTCCGACACCCTTCGACGGGTCAACGGGTCGATGGCATCTGACGCGACCTCGGCCAGCGGCCCGAGGACGAATCGACGGACGGCGAAGCGTGGATGGGGAACGATCAGGCCCGGAGTATCGATGATCTGATCGCCGAAGAGGATCAGATCGAGGTCGAGCGTCCGGGCGTCCCATCGGACCTCGCGGACCCGTCCGGCGTGGTGCTCGACCTCGATCAGGAGGCGATGGAGATCGAACGGGTCGAGCGTGGTTTCCAGCGCCGCGGCGGCATTGAGGAAGGCCCCCTGGCCGCCGGGACCGCCGACGGGGGGCGTCTCGAGATACCGGCTGACACCCCGGACGACGACACCGTCCGATTGAGCGATTTCGGCGAGCGCCCGGTCGAGAATCTGCGAGCGATCGCCGAGATTGCTGCCAAGGGCGATCAAGGCCAGGGTGCTGCCCATCGTGATCGCCCCCGAGCCGGTTCAGAAGGTGAGATTGCTGATGCGAGCGACCGCTTCTTCGAGGCGGGGCGAATCGACGGTCAACGCCATCCGGAAGAATCCGTTACCAGCATCGCCAAAGCCCAGGCCCGGAGTGGTCACGAGATTGGCTTCGTCGAGCAACTTGGAGCAAGTGCTCGTCGAGTCGTAGCCGGAAGGGCAGGGGATCCAGACGTAGAAGGTCGCGGCCGGTGTGGGCACTTCCCAGCCGAGGCGTTTCAGCCCGGACACGAGCACATCACGCCGTTCCTTGTAGAGAGCCCGGATCGGCGGGGTTATCGCTTCGTACTGGTCGAGTGCCGTGACAGCGGCCATCTGCACGGCAGTGAAGATGCCCGAGTCGCTATTGGCCTTCACCTGCCCGAGTGCTGCGACGAGCGGAGCACCGCCGACGGCGAATCCAACCCGCCAGCCGGTCATGTTGAAGGTTTTCGAGAGGCTGTGGAACTCGACGGCCACTTCTTTCGCACCGGGAACCTGAAGGATGCTCGGGGGAGGTTCGTCGAAGTAGACCTCGGAGTAGGCGGCGTCCTGGGCGACGACGAAATTGTGCTCACGGGCCAGGGCGACCACCTTCTCGAAGAAGGGGAGATCGGCCGATCCGGCGGTCGGGTTGTTCGGGTAGTTGAGGAACATCAACCTGGCCCGCTTCCAGACGTCGGCCGGAACAGCGTCAAGATCGGGACGGAAGCCAAGGCCGGGCTCCAGCGGCATGATGTACGGCTCACCGCCCGCGAACTGGACGGCGGAACGGTACACGGGGTATCGAGGGTCAGGAACCAGCCCCACATCACCCGGGTTGATCACCGCGAGCGGGAAGTGGGCGAGGGCTTCCTTCGAGCCGATCGTCGGGAGAATCTCGGTTTCGGGATCGAGTGCGACACCATAGCGCCGTGAGAAGAACGAGGCGATCGACCGGCGCAGTTCGGGAGACCCTTGATCGAGCGCGTACTGGTGGAAGCTCGGATTCTCGACGTGCTGCTGGAGGCTCTTCACGATCGGTTCGGGAGTCGGCTTGTCCGGGTCGCCGACGCCGAGATTAATCACATCGCGACCGGCAGCGATGGCGGCCTTCTTCTTCTTGTCGATCTCGGCGAAGAGGTAGGGAGGGAGCTGGCGAAGCCGTTCGGACTTGACGAAGGTTTCAGGCATCGTGGTCTTCCGAGGAAGGCGTTCGAGGGGAGGCATCGCTCCCCGAACGGTTTGCGAGGAATCGAGCAGGGGGGGAAGCGATCAGGACGCCATCGCTTCTTCGGGAATATTCTCGTTGCTGTAGATGTTTTGAACGTCGTCGTTGTCGTCGAGCAGGTCGCGGAGCTTGAGCATCTTCTTGCCGTTCTCGACATCGAGATCGACGGTGGTCTGGGGCAGGTAGCTTGTTTCTGCGCTCTCGGTGGGAATCTCGTGGTCTTCGAGGGCCTTGCGAACGTCATCGAAGGCCTTGGGATCGCTGGTGACGACGTAGTAGTCGCCATCGCGTTTCAGGTCATCGGCACCGGCTTCGAGAACGATCTCCATGAGCCGATCCTCTTCGACCTTCGTGGCCTCGACGAGGAAGAGTCCCTTGTAATCGAACAGATAGCTGACGCAGCCGGTCGAGCCAAGGTTCCCGCCGCAGATGTCGAACGCGCGACGGACCTCTCCAGCCGTGCGGTTCCGGTTGTCGGTCAGGATTTCACAGAGGACGGCCACACCACCAGGGCCATAGCCTTCGTAGACGACCTCTTCGTAGTTTTCGGCTCCGAGCTCGCCGGTGGCCTTCTTGATCGAGCGTTCGATGTTGTCCTTGGGACAGCTGACAGACTTGGCCTTGTCGATTGCGTAACGGAGGCGGAGATTTGTGACCGGATCGGGACCACCGGTGCGGGCGGCTACATAGATGGCTCGGCAGAGCTTGCTGAAGAGCTTGCCTCGCTTCGCATCGACGGCATTTTTTCGGGCTGCAACGTTCGCGGCGTGGGAGTGACCAGCCATCTCGGTATCGGGCTCCAGGATCGGACGAACCACCGGGACAGAGAAACCAGGCATGGAGCCAGGGTGGGATCATCGGCCGATCGCCACAGAGCTCGGGCGGTTCCCTGGACGGGTGGTGGATCGTCAAGGGTTCGGGAGGATGAGGAGGACCACTCAGGGGTTGATCGCGTCGGCGTTGCCATCCGAACGTGGAGGAGGCTCATCGTCGCCGAGGGCCTGAAGCTTTTCCCGGATCGATTCCAGAGTGGGGTCGGGAGGGTCGGCATCTTCTGCCAGTGTCTCGGCTCGTTTCCAGGCATCTCGGGCATCGTTGCGACGATCAAGCACAAAATACACATCGCCTAGGTGGTCGAGATTCACGGCCGAAGGTCTCAGGCGAACTGCCTCTTCGAGGTGAGTGATCGCGTCTTCGGGACGACCCTGTTTGTAGAGAACCCACCCGAGGCTATCGAGATAAGCGCTGTTTGACGGGTCGGCATCAACCGCCTTGCGAATCAACTCCTCGGCGCGGTCCAGGTTGATGCCGCGTTCCGCCCAGAGATAGCCCAGATCGTTATTCAACCAGGGATCATCCGGCTGTTCCTCAAGTAATTCCAGGAGAATCTGCTCACCCTCCTCGAATCGATCAGCGGAGGCGAGAGCGTTGGCCGTCCAGATTTTGGAGAGGCGAATCGCCTCAGGATTGCCGGCGAAGCGATCAGGGATGTCCTTGTACAGAGCCAGGGCTTCCTCGAACCGTTTCAGCCGTTGCAAGGCATATCCCACAAGCTGGATCATCGGCAGGTCGTTCGGCTGGCGTTCCAGGATCTTCCGGCCGCTTTCCAGCGCCTGCTCAATCCGACCCGCGTCGAATTGCAATTCCGCCATCCGGGCGAGGAGCTGGGGCTCGTTCTGCAGTTCGGGGTAGCGCTGGAGAAGTTGCTGGAAGGTATCGACGGCTTCGCCAGGTTCTCCAGCGGCCACCAGCGAATCCGCGAGTTCGAGATGATTTTGGGGAGACGGATCCTGGTCAAGACTCAACCGGTCCAGTACGACGCGCTCCTCAAGACGGTCGGATCGGGAAGCGATTTCCGAAAGGATCTCGATGCTTTCTGGACCGAGCCTGGGGGGATTTTCTTGTAACAGCGCAATTCCGGCTTCGAGAATTTCACCAGCCAGTTCCGGATCGGTCCCGATGAACCGAAGTTGAGTTTCGATCGCCATTCGGCCACCTCGCTGGTTTCGGGCGGTTTCGAAAAGGCGAATCAACTCCTCGAGCTTTCCTTGTTCTCGAAGCGTCTGCGCAAGGGTGGCCAGACCCTGTGGGTCGGGCTGATCGCTGATCAAGGTTCGGTAGAGGCGCCGAGCATCGTCGCGGCGGCCTTCGGCCTCGTAGCGTTCGGCCAAAGCATAGCGAAGGAGAAAATTCGAGGGATCGCCCTCGGATGCCTGCTCAAGCCTCGGGATAATTTCGTCGGTACGATTCAGAACAGTGAGCACCTGAACAAGTACATCGAACGTGACTCGACCTGGAGGACGATCCTTGACAATCGGTTCGAGCAGCTTGAGTGCTTCCTCGGGCCGATTGTCGCGAAGCAATGCTTGAGCCAGGTACAAAGGGGTTTGTTGACTGTCGGGATCGTACACGAGACTGCGACGGAGCGCCACAATGGCCAGGTCGAAGCGGCCGGCGTTGAAGAAGCTTTCTCCGAATCGGCGATAAGCATCGGCCTCGACCTCGCCAAAGACGTCCTGAACCTGGGCGGGGGTCAATCGGGTGGCGTCTCGGGTGTCGAGCAACTGGACGAGCTCGGCGAAAGGCTCGACGGCCTGATCGAATCGCTGGGCATCGGCATAGAGACGCCCGAGCTCGTGCAAGACGACGAGGCGAGCCTGGGAAAAGTCCGAAAGCTCAGGGTTATCGAGCACCGATCGGAGGAGCTGCTCGGCCGCTTCGTCATTGTTCGAGGTCCGGTAATGGCGAACGAGCCGACGAATGGTTTCGGGATCTTCCGGCTCGGCTTCAATTGCGGCGAGCCCGGTCTCCAACCCTTTTTGAATGCGATCTTCGCCACCGAGTCCAAAGTAGAGACGGCTCAGGCGCCTGAGAATCGCGACGGATTCGGGTTCCAGTTCCCTGGCCCGCTCTAACAGCTCGACCGCAGCCGTCCACTCGCGACGAGCTTCCATCGCTCGGCCGGCAGCGTAGAGCCGCAGGGTGTCGAACTGTTCGATATCTTCGGAAGTCCGAGGGGTTTTCGGAATAAAGAGCTCTGGTTGATCAATCAGTGGATGCGATTGCCCGCCACCTTGAACCACACCAGACGACTCTTCACCCGCCTGGATTGCAGGAGGCAAAGAGTAACCCATCAGAAGAAGTACCAGCGCATGGACGCAGTGGAAACCGATCATGATCCTTGGTGATCCTCCACTGATCCCGGTCCCTTGAAGCCACCAACCTCGGAGACCATTGAACCTGGGTCGGATACTGCATCTGGGAGTTCATCACTTCCGAACTCAGACCCTACGGTCTGATTGCCAGATCGAGGTACTTTATCGTAGCACGACCACTCCTGCCCTGCCAAGTCCGCACGCGGCTCTCGACGCACGAGTCACCTCTTTGGAGGGGGCAACGCATGGGTTCATCACGTCCTGTCATCATCGAAAGGCTGGCAATCGGGGAACCTCGAGCTGCGTTTCTTGACGCAAGCTCTCTTTTGGATTGAACATACGTCTTCAAATCTTCGATTGCTCTCCAGGATCACCCGGAATCGCTGTATCGCGGATGGAAGTGAGGCTTCTTCCCCTCAGTTGGCGACTCACTCCGGGATTGATTCGAGAGCCCTTGGCGCACGACGAAACCTAATCGTTCCTTGAGAGGATCTTCCAGCTGAAGATTCTCAGGAACGCAAACTCGCTGGTATGCGGGATAATTTACGCAAGAATCGGGGATTATTTTGGGAGCGGAGAAGGATCGAATTGGCTTCGAAGTGTCTTGGCTTCCATCCAAAGGGATCGGAGTTGTTCTCGGTCTCCTTGTCGAAGGGCGAGTCGAAAGCGGTCGAGCGATCCCTGGAAGTCTTCAAGGGCCGACTGAAGATGTTCGGGGTTCTCAAGAAAGATGGCAACCCAAAGATCGGCATCGGATGCGGCCACCCTGGTCCCGTCTCGGTAAGCTCCTGCCGCCAGCGATAACTGCTCGGCCGGGACGCTCAAAGCGAGCGCTGCGGCAACGATGTGAGGAAGATGACTCGTCCGCGCCAGGGCCTGGTCATGGAGATCAGGGTCGAGCTTGACTGTTCTGCAACCGATCGACGACCAGAATGACTCGGCAAGGCGAAGGAGGTCCGGAGGAGTCCGATTCGTCGGCGTCAAGGCACAGACTCGTCCCTCAAACAAGTCTGCTCGCGACGCGATGGCCCCCCGACGTTCGGATCCTGCAAGAGGATGAGCTCCTACGAACAGGCTGCGTGCCCGATCGTCTCGCTCAACGGCCTCGACGATCCTGCGCTTGGTGCTGCCGGCGTCCGTGATCAAGACCTGTGAACGACTTGCGGTCGCAATGGTTCGAACATCCTCCGCGATCCGGTCGGTTGGGGTGCAGACGACGACAATGTCGGCTTGATCAACGGCTCGTTGAAGCTCGGTTGTTCCCTCGTCGATTGTTCCAAGCCGTTCCGCTTCGTCGAGTCGTTCCCGGTCACGGCCCAGACCGATCACCCGAGTCGCCAGTCCCCGACTTCGCAAGGCGAGCCCGATTGATCCGCCAATCAGGCCAACGCCAACAATCGTCACCGACCCGAACTGTCGCAATCCAACCTCCTCGAACTCAATAACTGACCTGACGTTCACCGAATTCGGGACGATGTGTATTCTGTGGGCAGTCGCTTCATCAACGTTCTACCCTTCGTCCTCAATCCACGCTCATACTAACTGATTGGTTCCCACCGTGAAGCAACTGATCGGGAACGACAAGCCTTCTCAATTTCCGCGAACCGTCCGAACCATTTGACTTGATCGTACCAGGGTCTTGCTGCCGAGCCGATCATTCTCTAGAATTCTGATCCTCGATGGCGCCGTAGCCAAGTGGTAAGGCAGCGGATTGCAAATCCGTTATTCCCCGGTTCGAATCCGGGCGGCGCCTCTCCGACTCAGACCGACCCGAGACGAATAAACCCGTCTCGGGTTTCCTTTTGCGCCGACACCTCCGACGATCCTGGGA
Organism: Tautonia rosea; assembly: GCF_012958305.1. NCBI lineage: Bacteria > Pseudomonadati > Planctomycetota > Planctomycetia > Isosphaerales > Isosphaeraceae > Tautonia > Tautonia rosea. Next base: position 43,111 of record NZ_JABBYO010000015.1, read on the forward strand.
AGCAAGCAACGCGACGGGGAACGACCCGAAACGACTCGAAACGTCCCCTGAGTGCTACCCAAAATGCTACCCATTCTGCTACCCACTCTGCTACCAGTCCGGCCCCTGACCTGGCCGAAGTGATCGCCTCGTGGGAGTCGCTGCCCGAGGCCGTGAAGGCTGGCATCCTGGCAATGGTGCGAGCGTCAAAGTGACGAGCCCGAGGGGAGGGGGTGGGTCGAGATTTTGGGGGACCAAAGAATCCAGCACGTCCCCATCGGCACGCGGACAAATCCATCCGATTTTTGGCCCCTTGGCCGATGGATGGGTTCCTGACTGCACACCCAAAAAATGGAATCGAGCGGACACCCAAAAAGGGGACGCGAGTGTCCGGTGCAAGCACCGAACGCGGCCCCCTGGAATCACGCGAAACCGTTCTGGAATCACGCAAAATCGGACGCCGATGTCCGAGAACGACACACAACTTCCGGGGAATCGGTCCCGTGTGATCCCTGAGTGAGCCCAGAAACGGGCCGACGCCTTTCACTGTTTATCAGTGAAAGAACAGTGAAAGCAAGGCCCGCCGTTGCTCTGCAAGCAGTGGGGGGAGCAGTGGACATCGCCCCTGCAAGCAGTAGATCGAGCAGTAGAATCCGGCCTGACCTGACCGCCCGTTCCGTGGTATGCTCTTGAACACGGGTAGGCCCGCCGACTTGCAAGCGGACGGGCCGAACGCCTCGGGGTGACGGACGGATTCCCCTACGCCGTCCGTCGCCTCGGGGTGGCCCGGTTCAACGTAGGGGGACAGGATGACCGGACGTGAAGAACTGCGGGCCTTGTCCGATGCGGCCCTGGGTTTCTGTCATCAGTGGAATCGAGTTTATGACTCGTTCGATCGGGACGGTGTTTCGGGGGCCGTGCTCGCCTGGGAGTATGAGGAACCCCTGGCCGAAACCCTCGGGGCCTTGGTTGACGCCCTGGATGGCCTGCAAGGGATCGACCCGGCCGTCTGGCCCCGCCGGGTTCGCCTGGCCGTTGCCAACATCCGAGACGAGGCCCACGCCGTCGCCGATCGGTGGGGGTGGGGGCCGATCCTGGAAGGCCCCGAGGCCCGCGATGCCTGGATGAAGGCCGGGAAGGCCGCCTGGCATCAGCAAGCCGAGCGGCCCATGCTGGAAGTGGCGATCGCCAGGCAAGAGGCCGCAACGGACATCAGGGAGCTACCCGAATGGATTGACGACCTGGCCGAAACCGGCCGCCGTCTCGGGTGCGAAGCCGCAACGGCCGAAGTGATCGCCGAGCTTGCCGAAACCGGCCGCCGCCTTGGCCATCCCGACGCCCCGGATCTGGTGATCGCCTGGAAGGAAAGCCGTCGCGTATGGGCCAGCACGCCCTACTTCGGTTCCAAGGCCCCTTGGCGCGATGAACCGCAAGACGACCGGGTGGAGCGACAAGTCCGAATCCATCGGGCCGCCGAAGTCATCCAGGCCGCCGTGAAGCCCGAGGCCTCGGAACCTGATTCCCACCTGGGAGCAGGTGATAGAGCAGGTGACGAACCCGCCCGCCTCGGGCCGCCGGTTCCCTGCAAGCAGGCTGGAAGCCCCGCCCTGGCCGTCGCTGCTCCGCCCGACGAGGATGATCTGGAGAACGACCTTCGACGGGATGGGAAGCCTACCCAAGCGGCCCTCGTGGCGTTCATGCGAGGAAGGGACACCGCCGATCTTTCGGACGTTGGCCACGCGGTTCATGGGGACAGTGAAGCGACCGACAAGTGCATCTCTGTGAACATCGGTAGAGTCAATCGCGCTTCGGAAGCGCTTGGCTGCTCTGTGCGATACCGCCTATCGGGTGGTCGGATCTGGAAGGAAACCTGGTAACTGGCCCGCGTTTCCAATAAGTAGACGAGAAGTTTCCCAGACGTTTCCGGGAAGTTTCCACGCTCGCCCATGATTGCCCCCAGACGGAAAACGAACCGTCTGGAGGCCAAACATATGAGCGACACTGAACGCGAATTGATCCCACCGCCCCCGGTGATCCGTGCGAAGTTGGCGCGGAACGTCCGGGAAGCCCGCCGCCTTCGGGCCTTGCTTCGCCTGGCAGAGAAGGCGGAGCAGGATCGTCAATTCTGCGAACGTCTGAATGAGCAAACCGCCCCCCACAAGGCCAACGGCCGGGGGGTGCGATGATGAAACGCCCCGAACTGCCCGAAGCCCTCACGATGCCCGAGGCCGACACGAGGTTCGAGGCCCCCACGAGGCCTCCCGTCGATCGCCTGGCCCTGCGATTGGATGAAGTCGCCGAAGCGATCGGCGTTTCTCGTCGCACGATCGAACGCGAGCGATCGGCCGGACGATTCCCGAAGCCCGATCGGAAGATCGGCAAGGTATCGCTCTGGTCTGTCGAGACGATTCGTGCCTGGATCGAAGGGGGTGGAGCATGAGCAGCCCCCGCGATGGATCGGGGATCGACGGGTTCCGGCCCGTCCCCCTGCCCGAGGCCGCCCGCCTGGCCGGAATCGCCCCGGCGGAGCTGGCATTCCTGGCCGTGAACCTGGAAGGCCTCGGGGATTACTCCCTGACCGTCTTCCTCGGGGCCGATGGCCCGTTGTTCGACCCCTCCGAATGCAAAGGCCTCGGGGTGATCCTGGCCGAAGTCTTGAAGGGGGGTGGAGCATGAGCTGCCCCATCACGCCCCCGGCCGCCTGGATCATCGGCCGCCTCGTCGCTGGCCTGGAAGTGAACGGGGAGCTTGACGCCCTGGGTGGCCCCCTGCGAGGGATCGCCGATCATCTGGCAGGATTGGCCGTCGATACCCGTCAACCGGCCCTGGATGCCTTTCTGGCCGCCCGAGACGATCGGGATGAAGTGCTACGGTCGATCCTGGCCGTCGATCTGAACGGGCCGATGCCCGAGGCGGAGCAGGAGCAGGAGCAGCCCGACGAGGGAACCGACTGGGGGCCGATCCGGTTCGGAACGCTCCCGAGTGTCGAGCCGTTTCCCTTGCACGTCCTGCCCGATCCGGCCCGCGACCTGGCCGAAGCCGCTGCGGAGTCGATCGGATGCCCGGTGGATTTCCCCGCCGTCGCGTGCCTGGCCGTTGCCTCGGGGATCATCGGCCAATCGGCCCGACTGCGGATCAAGGCGGGATACTTCGCATCGGCATCGGTCTATGCGGCCCTCGTGGGGGGGCCGTCGATCGGCAAGTCGCCTGCCCTTCGGGCCGCAACGTCGCCCCTTTGGGCAATCGCCCACGAGCTTCATCAGGAGTGGCAACGCGAGCTTGAAGCCTGGGAGGCGGATGACCCGAAAGAACGAGGCCCGAAGCCCCGGTTACGTCGTCTCGCTTCCAGTGATTGCACGACCGAAGCCCTCGGGCCGATCCTGGCCGACAACCCACGCGGGATGACCGTCCTGCCCGACGAGATGACGAAGTGGGTGTTGTCGATGGATCAATACAAGGGTGGCAAGGGTGGCGATCGTCCGTTCTACCTGTCGGCATGGGCCGGGGAACCGGTTCAAGTCGATCGGCAGAAACACATGGATGGGCCGATCGTCGTTCCTCATCCGTTCCTGACCGTCATCGGTGGGATGACGCCCGACATGCTTTCGACCCTGCCCGAAGGGAAGGGCCGCGATGACGGGTTCTTGGCCCGGCTCTTGTTCGCCTTCCCCGATCCGGTGCCCAGACGCCGCTATTCCGAACGAGGCATTCCCGAGGATGTTGCGACCGACTGGGCAAACCTCATCCGAAGTCTCTGGGCTCGTGAGATGCGATCCGTCAACGGCCGCGATCAAGCCCACGTTGTCGGCATGACGCCCGAGGCCCGCAAGGCATGGGTGGCCCTGATGAATGCCCACCTGGCCGAACACGAGGCCGACGACTTCGATGATGCCCTGGAAGGGTGCTGGGGGAAGCTGGAAGCCTACGCCGGTCGCCTGGCCCTCATCCTTCACCTGACGGACCTGTCGAGCGATCCGACGAGGCCCGCCCCGGCCGATCCGCCCGACCTGCCCGAGGCCGTCATCGACGCCGCCGCCGATCTACTCGTCTACTTCAAGAGCCACGCCCGCCGAACCTACGCCGCGATGGGTGGCAAGGCGGAGCAAGGCGGATCGGATGTCCGGGCGATCGTCCGGTGGGTGCTGCGGAACGATCTGGCCCGATTCTCAACACGAGACATCGACCGGAACATCCCCCGGTTCCACGACAATGACGCCGCCCTGGCCGATGCCCTGGATTGGCTCGTTCGGCACAACATCATCCGGCCCTGCTCCCTGCCCGAGGGGGAGCAGCATCGACGAGGCCGCAAGCCCGGCCCCGCCTTCGACGTGAACCCCGCGATCCATGCTTCCCCACGGTTCCGACACCTTCGACGCTGCTAAGGGACTGCCCGACATACCCGACGAAATTGACGAAATACCCGACCGACCCACCATTCTGTCGTTTTTGTCGGGTATGTCGGGTGATTCCTAGAGTAGGGGAACCCCGCCGATGATCTGGACGATGACCGCAACCGGCCCGCCCCGAGGCCGGATCGACTGGCAGGAGCTTCGGGACCGGATCGACCTGGCCGCCGTCGCCACCGCCTTGATGGGAGAGGCCCCCGGCCGACGAGGCGAACGCGGCCGCCGGTTGTGGTGGCCCTGCCCGTTCCACGATGACCAGAACCCGAGCTTCGCCATCGACCCGAGCAAGCCGTTCTGGAAGTGCTACGGATGCAACGAACGGGGGGACGCTGCGAACCTCGTGATGCTGGTTCGATCGTGTTCCTTCCCCGAGGCCGTGAAGTGGCTGGCCGACTTCGCAGGGGGAGCAATCCCGTATCACTGGAGCAGTGATAGAGCAGTGATACGAAGCAAGCCGAAAGCCCCCCCAAGGCCCCCGAGCGGCCCCGAGGGGATGACCGCCGACGAGGCCGATCGACTCGTGGCCGAAGCCTCTGATCGTCTCTGGAGCCGTTCTGGAGCCGATGCCCTGGATGACCTGCGATCCCGTGGTCTGGATGACGAGGCGATCCGCGCGGCCCGCCTCGGGTTCGATCCCAGCGTTCAGGCCACGACGAGGGACGGACGCCCCTACCGGGCCTCGGGGATCGTGATTCCCTGGGTGGAGCAGAACAGGTTGTCGCTGATCAAGGTTCGCCAGCCCGAGGGACGGAAACCGAAGTACGCCGAAGTCTACAGGCACAATCCCTCCCTGTACGTCGCTGCTCCGATCCTGCCCGGCCGCCCGGTGATCGTGACAGAGGGGGAGCTAGACGCCTTGCTCGTCTCGCAGCAAACCGCCCACCTGACGTGTGGGGTGGTCACCACCGGATCGGCCAGCAACCGGCCCGATCGTGCGACGGTGGCCCGTCTGCTCCCTGCTCCGGTCTGGATCATCGCCACCGATGCCGACGAGGCCGGGGATCGGCTGGCCGATGCCTGGGTGGAGCTGGCCCCCGGCCGATGCCGACGAGCAAGGCCCCCCGGACCTGGGAAGGATTGGACCGACGCCCACGCCGCCGGATCTGGGAGAGTCGCCTACCACCTGGCCCCGCTGGTCATGACTCCGCCCTCGTGGGAGGAACTGGCCGAAGCCGAGTCGATCGACGCCACCGAAACGTGCCTGGATGCCATCGCCAACGGGTTCACCTTCGATGACCCTGATGACCTGGCCGAAGCCGAAGCCCGCTGCCGGGAGAAGGGGGAGCAGCCGTGAAGACGACCGCCTACACCTGCGATCGGTGCGGAGCAGATTGCACGATCGACCCCGGACGCAATCACCTGTCCGTTCTGGCTGGCAACCTGACCCGAGGCCCCCGATCCGAGGGTGTGGACCTCTGCGGGGATTGTTCGTCTCGATTCCTCGATTGGCTGGATGCTCCGCCAGGTGACCCGTTCCATTGCACCAAACCGACTGAAGCCGTATCATCCTGACTTATCACGTCTGTATGCGCCAGCATGCGACAAGCCGATCTGCACAATCGGCTACAAACGTAGGGGGGAATGATCGTGGCCAGCATCTTCAAGCCGAGCGGCCGGAAGAAATACGTCATCCTGTATTTCGACGAGAACGGCCGCCGCCGCAAGGTGATCGGAGCGACGGACAAGACGGTGACGGAACGGATTGCTCGGGATCTGGAGAACCGCGTTCTGCTTCGCAAGGAAGGGGTGATCGACGCCCGCGACGAGGCCCGCCGCGATCACGAGGCCCGGCCCCTCGTCGATCACCTGGCCGACTTCCGCGCCCACCTGACCGCCAAGGGAAACACGAGCAAGCATGCCGATCTGACTTGGCCCCGAGCCGCCCGACTCCTGGCCCTGTCGATGGGTGCGAAGCTGGCCGACATCGAAGCCCCGAATGCGGCGCGGAAGGCCCGAGCGCTGGCCGATGAACGCCTGGCCCGACATCTCGAATCGGCTCGATTGTCGGACATCTCCGCCGATCGGGTTCAAGCCGCCCTGGCTGTCCTGCGAACCGAGGGACGATCAACCGAGACGATCAACGCCCATCTTCGGGCCGCCAAGGGATTCTCCCGATGGCTGTGGAAGGTGGCCCGCCGGATCAGGGATGACGCCCTGGCCCCCCTCTCCCTGATGAGTGCCGAATCGGATCGGCGCCACGAGCGTCGGGCGCTATCCGAGGCCGAAGCCGTCGCCCTGATCCAGGCCGCCGAACGTGGGGGCCTCGTGGGAGGGATGACCGGCCGCGATCGTGCCATGCTCTACCGGGTGGCCCTCGGGACCGGGTTCCGGGCCGGGGAGCTTCGCAGCCTGACCCCGGAAGGGTTCCGACTCGATTCTGACCCGCCTGTGATCGTCTGTGAGGCCGCCTATGCGAAGAACCGCCGCAAGGCGGAGCAGCCCATCACGAACGCTCTGGCCGCGATCCTGCGCCCCTGGATCGCTTCCAGGCCCCCCGGCCGCCCGGTGTTCGATACCATGCCGAAGCTGAAGACGGCCGCCATGCTCCGCGCCGATCTGGCCGAAGCCGGGATCGACTATCGGGACGCCTCGGGACGGGTGGCCGACTTCCATAGCCTGCGAGCAACCTACATCACCGCGATCGTCCGGGGTGGAGCGTCCGTCAAGACCGCGCAAACCCTGGCCCGACACGCCAGCCCCGTCCTGACGATCGGCCGCTACGCCCACGTCGCCATTCACGATCAGACGGCCGCCCTGGACGCCCTCCCTGACCTGACCACGCCCCCGCGCACCGAGGCCGCCCAAGCAACCGGAACCGATGGCCGCCCGGTGGAGACTGCTACCCAGAATGCTACCCACGAGGAAGTGAGCGTCCACAACTCCCATACACTGCAATTAGTTGCGTCAAGCTGTGAACGGATTGCAAATCCGTTATTCCCCGGTTCGAATCCGGGCGGCGCCTCTTTGTGAACACAATGCTATTGGGAGAACCCGAGGTGATGAATTCACCCCAGGTTTATTGTTCTGGTACGGTTAGTAAGGAGGGTTCCTGGGATGGTGGTGATGCTCAACTCCCATAAAGTCTCAGAGTGTCGCCTTGACGGAATCAGGCCAGGTGCCGTTCGATTTCAGGGAGTAGGCGGGCAAAGTCGAGATGTTCCGGGCAGGCGGCCTGGGCGGCAGCGAGGTCGGCGTCGGACCAGTCTCGGGCTTCCGAGGAGAGACGGGCATACTGGCGACGAGCTTCGAAGCGGTCTCCAAGGTGCCGTGAATAGGTGAGGAAGCGGGTCAAATCGCCCAGAGCAGCCCGGGTGCCGGCGGCAAGAGAGCATCGGCCGTCACAGTTCGCGCAGAGCGTCGGACCATGAGCAAGGGTCGCGTCTCGCAAGCGGTTGATGTCGGCGGTTTCGAGCGGTTCGAAGCGGTGGGCCGCATCCACATTTTCGCGGATTTGCTCCGTATTGCGCATTGAGCAACAAATACTGCTGATGCGTTCATCACTCCAGATCGCGTGCAGGAGTCCCTGGAAGGGCGTGAGGTTTCGCTCTTTGAGGACGGGAACACGCTGAACGACATCATCAAGGATGTTGCCTTGCGGCGCATCGCCGTAGAGTTGACCGGCAATCTGCTTCATCGAGATCAGGCCGATTCCTTTCTCCCAGCAAGCGTCGAGGGCTCGGTTTAACGGAGTATCCTGATCGAGCCAGGGACGGTACTGCAACATAATTGCATCGACGAGTCCGGCCTTGGCGGCAGCCTGCAGGATCTGAGGACGGTCCTTGTGGTGGGTGGAGAAGCCAACGAATCGGGCTTTCCCGGACTTACGGATCGTCTCGGCGGTTTCCTTGAATTCCTGACTGGAAACCATGTTGATGGCGTCATCGAGCGAGTGATCATCTCCCAGGCCGTGGATAAAAAAGAGATCGATGAAGTCGGTCCCAAGCGCCTCAAGTCGACGGTCAAGCTGGTCAATCAGATCCTTCGGAGAACGGGGCGTATCCTTGGTAACGAGGAAGATCTCCTTGCGCACTTCCGGAGCTTGTTCGAACCAGCGTTTTAAGTTTCCTTCGGTTCCATATACCCGAGCTGTGTCGAACATGCGAATACCACTGGCGAAGGCGAAACGAAGAAGACGATCGTAGCTGGGACCTCGGATTGCTCCCTGGTCGAGGATGGTAACCTCGACCCCTGTATTCCCAAGCTTACGTCGAGGAATTGCTGCCTCTGCAGGGGCTGCCACCTCTTGAGATCGTGTTCCCGAGGTGGAGCCCACCACTGCGGCAGATGCCAGGGCACCCGCCTGGAGGAAGGTCCGACGGTCGGTGGAGTGAGTGAGGTCCTGTTCCATCGAACAATAATCCCTGTACTTGGAATGGGGATGGGAGTCAAAGTCAACGGTGAAAATGGCAAGGCATTGATCAGGAGGATCGGTGCTCCAGGGGAATCACCCGGCGTTCTTCCGGACCGATGTACGTGCTCAAGGGGCGTACAATCCGATTCCCCGAGAGCTGTTCCATGACGTGGGCGCACCACCCGGTGACACGGGCCATCGCAAAAATGGGTGTAAACATTGGAATGTCAAAACCGAGCAAAGCGTAGGTCGGACCGGCAGGGAAATCAAGGTTCGCGGGGATTCCTTTCTCGTCGTGAACGGTCTGTTCGACAATGTGGGAGATCGCGATCCATCGTGAATCGCCCGTGGCCTCCGCGACTCGGTCGCGGTAGATCTTCATGGTGGGGACCCGGGAGTCGCCAAGGCGGTAGACTCGATGGCCAAACCCCATGATTTTGCGACGTTCGGCAAGGGCCTTGAGGACCCAGTCTCGAGCCCGATCCGGGGTTCCAATCTCGGCGAGCATCTCCATCACCGCTTCATTGGCTCCACCGTGTAAGGGGCCCTTCAGCGATCCGATTGCTGCGGTGATCGCGGATCCGAGATCGGACAGCGAGGAGGCAACCACTCGGGCCGTAAAGCTTGACGCGTTGAAGCCGTGCTCGGCATAAAGCGTCAAGGAGGCGTCGAGTGCCTTGACAAGGTCCGGATGGGGAACCTGTTCGAAGCACATCAAGAAGAAATTCTCGGCTGCGGACAGATCTGATTGGGGTGGAATCGGGTTCTTGCCCTGACGAATGCGGTAATCGGCCGCAACGATTGTGGGAAGCTTCGCATAAAAGAGAATCGATTTTCGGAGTAACCCCGGGGGATCCTCCGCGCCCGAGAATGGTTCCGTCATGCTCAAGAAACTCACTGCGGTTCGCAGCGAGTCCATCGGATGATGACCTGCTGGGGCCGATCGCAAGACTGCGAGTGTTCCCTCGTCAATCGCTCGATGATGACGTTCGAACTCGGTAAAGACTTTGATCGCTGTTGTGTCAGGAAGCTCACCGTGCAGCAGCAGGTAAGCAACTTCCTCGAAACGACAGTGCTCGGCAAGATCCGCGACGGGATAACCCCGATAGAGCAAGGTTTGTCGTTCGGGAATCACCTCCGAGATCGCCGTTTCGTCAAAGATAACTCCCTCAAGTCCCTTCTTCGCCCGGAACGTGTCACCGTTCATAAATGCTCCAAAAAGTCAGCCTGCCTGTTCATCCCTTGGGAGTGAAAAATTGAAAAGATCACGGTCAAACCTCGTATACGATTCGTAGTCAAGGAGGTTGTAGAGCTCGCTCCGGGACTGCATCACGTCAAGTAACTCGCGTTGAGTTCCGTGTTCGGCAACCAGACGTAGTCCGGACTCGACTGCGTGCATCGCGAGTCGAAGCGGAGTCACCGGATAGAGCACGATATTGTAGCCGAGATTTCGGAGTGTTTTGATGTCGAGAAGTTCGGATTTTCCGAATTCGGTCATGTTCGCAATCAATGGGGCGTCGATTGCCTTCCGGAAGTGCTCAAATTCTTTCCGATTCATGAGAGCTTCAGGGAAGATGGCATCAGCTCCGGAGTCCAGGTAGTGCTGGGCTCGCTCAATGGCGCCGTCGAGCCCTTCAGAGGCTCGGGCGTCGGTACGAGCGATCAAGAGGAAATTGGGATCACGACGCGCCTCGGCCGCAGCTCGGATTTTCTGAACCATTTCATCGGGAGAAACGAGCTGTTTGTAGTCGAGGTGACCGCAACGCTTCGGATTGCGCTGGTCTTCGAGATGACAACCGCTCAAACCAAGATCTTCGAGAACCTGAATGGTTCGCGCTGTGTTCAACGGTTCCCCAAAGCCGGTGTCAATATCGACAATCGCTGGAAGGTTTGTGACTCGGGCGATTGTATGACTGCGGGCGGAAACCTCGCTCAGAGTGGTCAGACCGATATCCGGCAAGCCAAGGTCGGCAGCGAGCACCGCGCCGGAAAGATAGATTCCCTCGAAGCCGAGTCTCTCGATCATCAGGGCCACGAGCGGGGAGAACGCTCCAGGAAAGCGGAGGAGATCACCTTGCTCGAGCGAATGCCGAAGCGTTTCCCGTTTTTGAGCGGGAGTCTGATGGGCGTGGAGCATCAGAAAATCCCTTTCTGAGAGTCGCTCGCGGTTCCGAGGCGATCGGCAGGGACTTCGATCGAAAGTTGGTCAAGCTCGCCAGGTGTGAGGTCTTCGAGCTGAAGACAGGCATTGAGAAATCGTTCAGATTCGTTCGAATCCACGATGTCCTGAGTCAGTCGTCGGTACTTCTCAAGATAACCGTCTCGCGAAAAGGGGCGACGACCTCGCGAATGGGCGTGGGCGACTTCGAGTTGTTCAGAATACAACTGACCATCCTTCATTCGGATCTCGACCCGAGCGCCAAAGGCCTTGCGATTTGGATCGGGATCATGGTATCGAGCCGTCCAGGTCGGATCTTCCACCGTCGCAATCGTTCTCCAGAGCCGGACGGTTTCTGGCCGGGCTGCTCGCTCAGGAAGATAGCTGTCGACGTGATGCCAACGACCGTCTTCCATCGCAACTGCGAAAATGTACATCAGGCTATGGTCAAGCGTTTCGCGCGAGGCGGAGGGATCGAACTTCTGGGGGTCTCCCGATCCAGTCCCAATCACGAAGTGTGTATGATGGCTTGTGAAGATCCGAATTGACTCGATTCCTTCGAGATCCGGGATTTGTGTTCGCAACTCAAACGCGAGGTCGATCAGGGCCTGTGCCTGATACTCAGCCGAATGCTCTTTTGTGTACGTCTCCAGGATCGCCCGGCGCGGTTCGTCGTTGTCGGGAAGAGCGAGACAGTATTCGGCGTCGGGACCATTGAGGAAGCGGGCGATAACACTATCCTCGCCCTCATAGATCGGCGAGGGGCTGGTTTCTCCTCTCATGCAGCGATCAACCGCTTCAATGGCGAGCTTCCCTGCGTGCGCAGGTGCGTAGGCCTTCCAGGAGGAGATCTCTCCCTTTCGAGACTGTCGAGAGGTCACACAGACGTGAACGACTTGCTGAATGGCCTGGTAGATCACCTCGCAATCAAGGCCGAGCATCGCCCCGATTCCGGCAACCTGTGCGGGGCCGAGATGGGCGATATGATCAACCTTGTGCTCGTGCAAGCAGATAGCCTTGACCAGTGCAACATGGACTTCGTAGCTCGCCACAATTCCGCGAAGCAGGTCCGCACCTGTTCGGTCGCATTGCTGGGCCACAGCGAGGAGTGGAGGAATCGAATCTGCCGGGTGGGCATAATCGGCCGCGAGAAACGTGTCGTGCATGTCCAGTTCGCGGACGGCGGTACCATTGGCCCAGGCGGCCCATTCGGCATGAACTCTTGCATTTCGGGGAAGCCCGAATATGGTGGCTCCCAGGGGTCGAGGGTGGGCCATCGCCTGGTGTCGGGCGGTGATCACCGGTTTTCGAGCGAGGGCCGCACAGGCAACCCCTGCATTATCGATCAGGCGATTGATGACCATGTCCACCACCTCTTCATCCGGTGGGGGAGTTGTGGCAGCTGCACGAGCAAGGTTCCAGGCAAGTTGCTCTGATCGGTCAGGAGTCTGGGAGGAAGGGTAAACTCGAACTCGAATCGCGTGCATGAGTTTCAATCACATCGAGAGAGTGCCGGCCCCGAGTTTGGCGAAGCCGCCTCAGAGCCCCTGGTGAGTCGCAAGGAAGCGACCTCATCATAAGATAGCCCTCCCCGAGCTGATAGTGGTCCCTCGACAACTTGAACAGACCGATTCAATCGAGGATGGATGATCCGAGATTCGCTCAAACTTCATGAGCCATCAGCAATAGGGTTCGGTATCCTGGTGGCTCGTCGCGATGCGAGGCTGGGTCGATCCGGAAAACCGGAACTCGAAACGGTATCGCGTTACAGTGAATCATGAATGTGAAGAATTTCACAATTCACTTCGATGGCAGTTATCGGGACTCAACCATGCTCGATTTGAGACATCTCCGGAACGCGGCTCAATCCGAAGGTGGCGTGTCGCGTCGACTTTTCCTGTCCTACTCTTCGGCCCTCGCTGCGGTACCGCTGTTGGGTACCCGTGTCGAGGGGCGAGTGCTTCGACGAGTCTCGTTTGATCGCGACCCGTTCACCGTGGGTGTGGCTTCGGGTGATCCTGATGCGAATGGTGTGGTTCTCTGGACGCGGCTGGCGCCCGATCCTCTGACACCGGACGGTGGGATGTCTCGCGATCTGATTGAAGTGCAGTGGGAGGTCGCGACGGACGATGCCATGCAAACGATTGTGCAGCGCGGCACGACTATCGCCACGCCACAACTCGCACATTCGGTGCATGTTGAGGTTGATGGGCTCGACTCGGACCGTTGGTACTGGTATCGCTTCCGAGTGGGTGAAGCTGAGAGCCCGATCGGTCGGACACGAACGATGCCAGAGCTGATGGACCTGCCCGACCAGTTACGATTTGCCTTTGCCTCCTGTCAGCATTATGAGTCGGGGCTGTACACGGCGTACGAACATATGGCAAACGACGATCTCGATCTCGTTTTCCATCTTGGTGATTATATCTATGAAGGGGCTGGTCGTGATGGGCAGGTTCGGAAGCATGAGGGTCCGGAGATCCAGTCCCTCGCTGATTATCGAATCCGCCATGCGCAGTACAAGTCGGACCCAATGCTGAAAGCCATGCACCAGGCTTGTCCCTGGGTCGTCACCTGGGACGACCATGAGTTTGACAACAATTGCGCTGCCGACATCTCGGAAGAAGCTGGGGTAGACCCGGTTGAGTTTCTGTTCAGACGAGCGAACGCCTATCAAGCGTATTATGAAATGATGCCGCTTCGCCGCCGCTCGTTACCTCAAGGCCCGCACATGCAACTGTTTCGAACAGTTACCTTTGGGAGGCTCGCGAATTTCCAGGTACTCGACACTCGTCAGTATCGTTCGGACCAGCCGAACAACGACCGACCCAGTCCTTTAAACGAGGCAGCACTGGATCGTCGAAACACCTTGCTGGGGGATCACCAGTACGGCTGGCTTCAGTCTTCCCTGCTCGAATCAGGATCAATCTGGAATGTGCTGGCGCAGCAGGTGATGATGGCGATGGTCGGATTCCCGACCGACGACGGTCAGATCGTTCACTCGATGGATCAGTGGCCCGGGTATGCGCACGAACGCATGGCCCTCATGCGATTCCTTCAAGATCGCAACGTTCCCAATCCTGTTGTGCTCACAGGCGACATCCACTCGAACTGGGCCAACGATCTTCGAGTCGATGATCGTGAAGACGATACCCCGATCGTGGCGAGTGAGTTTGTGTGCACCTCGATCTCAAGCGGCGGAAATGGCCGAGCGACCATTCCGAATCTGGAAGAACGACTTGCCATGAACCCTGCGGTGCGATTCTTCAATGCCCAGCGCGGCTATGTTCGATGCACCGTGACTCCTCAGTCCTGGCAAAGTGACTACCAGGTTGTCGAGGAAGTGACCAAGCCCGGAGCTCCGGCAGTGACAAAGGGCTCATTCGTCGTCGAGGCTGGCAAGCCTGGAATTGAGCAATCCTGATCGGACTCACGTTGTCTGAGTTGAAATGCTGCGTTCCCTGCAAAACGATCCCTGACCAGAATCCTCACGAGTGAGTCGCGCCGGGATCCCCCCGTTTCTCTATGGGAGACGGGGGTTTGCGGATTCCTTGTGTGATCACTTCAAGGGGCTAAACTCAGTGGGAACGAGCATCCAACGCTCGACCGAGGCGGCGAGCGGTACTCCATCGGGTTGGCTTGCCTCGCGAACCTGATTCCAGATCGGGTCACTGCGGAATGACTCCCAGGCATTCAGCGCTCTGGGATAGCTTGGGTGAGCGAGAAAATAGATCAAGGTGGTGTCGGCCCCCTGGTCGCTCTCGATCGGCATAGTATAGAGGATGTTGGTCATGCCATGCTTCGAGAACAATTCCATGGTGTGTTCACGAAACCTTTTGTTCAACTCATTGAGCTTTCCGGGACTTGCGAGATAACGTCTCAGCTCGAACAGTCTCTCCTCTTCGACCGAGTCAGTCGAGGTCTTCGCCTGATCATTCGAGGTGTCGGACTGTGCTGAACGTCCGCCAATCCCGGGAAGCGCCGGGCTATAGTCAGTCGGGCCGAGATAAACGGTTTCCACACCAGAAACTACCGTGCCGTGAATACGTTTCTCTCGCTCGAATGCGTTGATCCAGTCGGGATCGGTTGCAAAGTTCTTCCAGCACAGTTCCGCGGCCCGCATGCTCGGGAAACCGACAAGATAGACGAGGCGCTCGTCTCCGTCGTCCGATTCATGGGGTGTCCAGGCGCCAATGAGCGTAATGTCATGTCGCTCGAACAAGGGGAGGTTGACCCGTTGGAACCGCTCGACCAGGACCTCGAGTTTCTCTGGTGCTGTGGTGTACGAGCGAAGTTGGAAAGTCATCACAGGGTCTTCCTCTGCCGTCGCGGAACAAAGCCCCAGGTTGATGGCTGCCAGCGTGCACGAGGTCAGGATCATGAAGCGGGTCATTGGAAACACCTCCCCGTAGTTATCGATACCGTTGACCGTTCTATCCTGCCTGTGGATTGGAGGTCAAGCAGACGAAGAAATTGGAGTTGGGAACGAGGACGGAGAACGAATCACGGCCCGGCAAGCCAGTGACCTGCCGGGACCAGGGTGTGTCATCTGCCCGTTTCAGGCGGCGACGAATGTCTAAAGCAAGCTCTTCGCGGCCATCGATCCCCACTTATCGAGATGGGTCGAGACGATCGTCGGAGGAGGCATCGCGATTCGAGGGAGTAGGTTGTTCACCCTGGAGGATCCCGAGCGCATCCCAGTCCAGTTCATCGAACGCTCCCGTGGGATCGCCGAAAGATTCCTCGGATTTCGACGAAGTGGATCCAGGCAATTGGCCGTTATACTGTTCTTGCAATGAGCGGTAGAGCTGGGCGAACTTCGGGTACAACTCCTGTCCATAAACGGCCTTCTCCTCTGGATTCTCGGCGGCACCGAACTGCAGGTTGTAGAATCTCATAAAGTCCAGAAGTGTAGGTAACATGACCTGGTCGACATCTGCAGACTTGTCGATAACTTGTTTAACCTCAGGTTCCTCAAGCATGGCGATCATGGCTGCCTGGGCTTTCAGGTGCCTGAGGGATTCCGCAGCCGTCGGACCTTCAATCTCCGCCTGTTGGATGCTTCGACACATCTCGCCAAGAACATCCCGGGCCTGAGTTAGCAATTCGGTCGGCACCGACTCTCCCTCGGGAACGTCGAGGATATTCTCGACAATCTCCTCGTAACGGCTGCGAAGAGGAGCCAGAGGCTCGGCGCGGAGTGCCGTTGGCCACCCAGGACCCTCTGAGGTCAATCGGCGCAAGGAGATCGCAGTTCCTCGGTGGGTAAACATAAAGGGAATCTTTTGAATCGTCTTTCCGGGAAGGGTGAGATTTTCGGCGGCATCCCGGATGACCGAGTTCGGAATGGCAGGGTTATCAATGTCGTAAAGCATGGCGTTGAGTGCATCGCCAGATTCAATCTCCTGAGGGTTCGGGTCATCTGTCCGACGCTCTCTCAACTCTTTGCGAGCTTCATCGACACGTTCTTCTCTCGCTTGTCGCTCTGCTTCAGATCGTAACCGGTGAAGCCTCGCTGACTGATACAGATACTCATTGAGTTCGATGAACGACTGGGTGCGAACTGCATCGGCCTGGGCAGATCGGAGATCACCGGCTCCCAGTCCGGCAGCAAAGGCTCCCATGCCCCGGAAACCACTTCCAACGACGGTGTTGCCGCCCCATCCACCCCAGCCGTACCCCCCATAATACCCTCCAGGTACGACTTGACTGTACGCTGCTGACGAGAGAACCAAAGGCAGCAACGCAACGAGTAAAGCCGCGAGTCGGGAGACCCGAGGACGCCTGGACCGTCCGGTCAGGAATTGATTCGTCATCTCTGAAGGCTCCATGCGTGGTCGATCGAATTCCATGCGTCTTGGTGATCGCAGGACTGAGCTGAGTGATCAACGCATCCGCAAGTCGTATGCCGAAAGCCAGTGAGAAGGATTCGATGCTCTCGCCACGCGAAGGCCATTTCAGAGTGGAACAGAAGATGCAATTCATTGGTTGGTCCTGCCGCAGATCGGATCAGTGCTTTCGACTTTCACCGAACGTGGAGCCATTGGTCCGATCCGACCGAGCCTAGACGACATCAGTGGTCAGGGCACCAACCCAAAACTCATGAGGAGAGAAACAGAGATGTCATTCAACGCACGATTGATCGCCGCTTCATGGATTGTTGGAGTCCTCGGTACCAGTGTCTCCTTTGGCCAGGTCATTGAGGAACGGCCTGCGTCTCAGCGAGGCGGACAGGTGTCAGAGGCCCCGTCACCCTTGACGAATACTCAATTGACGACAGAGAATCCGCAAGCGGGAATTCGTCGCATCAGCGATCTATTGAGCGGAGAGGCCAGAGGGCCTGGCGATGAAGGCCGAATTGCCGCCATCAGTGATTTGATCATGGATGGCCAGGGACGACCACACTACGTTCTGCTCAGCCGAGGCGGCCTTGCCGGTGTGGGTGGAGAAAAAATTGCGGTTCCGTTTCCTGTTGGAACCTTCGTTCAAGCTGATGATCACCATTGGCACTATCAATTGAGCATGACCGGTGATCAGCTTGATCAGGCGCCGACCCTGGAAGAAGGTTCGCTTGCTCCTCTGCGTGATCCGAACTGGGTCCGGGCCAATCATCAGTTCTTCACCGCGGACGTCGCCGGAGATGAAGCCGGTACCGGAGACGACGCCTTCCTGTTCCGAGCCGAGGCACTCACCGCCACGGACGTCTTTGGTCAGTCCGGTGACAACGCGATCGCCAGTGTCGACAACGTGATTCTCGGCCCTGACTTCCGCGCGACTTACGCGATCCTTGGTAATGGTGGGGTTGCCGGCATTGGAAAAAACCAGGTTCCTGTCCCATTCTCCATGCTCCGACTCAATGCCGAAGCCGACGATGATCGATATACGCTCGTCGTTAGGGTGGAGACAACGGAAGAACGCTTGCAGAGCGATCGCGCCCCGAGGCTCGATGGCAATGATGAGCGCATGCTCGACCCGACCTTCCTTGATCGAGTTCACGAATTCTTTGGTGTTGACCCCTCGTGATCTGAGTTGTCTACCAAGGCGCGGGAGCCCAGGCTGATCCTCATCGTGTCCAGCACGTCAGTCTGACTGGACGAGACTCGCACCGCTGGATCGATCAGTCGATCCAGCGGTGGTTTGATTTCGACTTGATAGCCAACAGAGCCTTGAATGATCGTCTAAGTAGATCGTCCAGTAAACACATAAAGGAAAAAATTCCTATTTATTAGGATCGGCCGATGCCGTAATATGTGAATCCATGTTCGGTCATGCGTTCTGGGTCGTACAGGTTGCGTCCGTCAAAGACGACAGGATTTCGTAGCAAACGGTGCATGATCTCGAAGTCTGGATTTCGAAACTCGTTCCATTCGGTCACGATTGCCAGGGCATCAGCCTGATTGAGGCAATCGTAGGGGCGTTCACAGAAGGTCACCCTGTCGCCGTAAATCTCTTGGACGTTGGGCATCGCCTCCGGGTCGTGAGCACGAACCGAGGCCCCGGCCGCGAGCATTGCGTCAATGAGCACCAGGGCGGGGGCTTCGCGAATGTCGTCGGTCTTTGGTTTGAAGGCCAGTCCCCAGACGGCAATCGTTTTCCCTTTCAGTCCTTCCACACCCCCAAAATACTCCGTCACCTTGCGAGGCAGGACGGTCTTTTGTGCTTCATTGACCAGATCCACCGCTTCCATCATGAGACTGGGCATCTCCTTCGAACGGGCCATGTGCACCATCGCTCGAACGTCTTTCGGGAAGCAACTGCCACCGTAACCCACCCCTGGGTGAAGGAAGTGAAACCCAATTCGTTGATCGTGGCCGATTCCTCGGCGCACGTCGTTGATGTCGGCCTGATAGGCTTCGCAGAGGTTCGCCATTTCGTTGATAAAGCTGATTTTCACAGCCAGCATGCAGTTGGCCACGTACTTGGTCATTTCTGCCGATTCGGGAGACATGACCAGAAACGGCCGGTCTGTTCTCAAGAAAGGTGCATACAGTTCATGAAGTTTTTCGGCAACTTCGGGGTTCCGAACACCAATCACGACACGGTCGGGCTTGGTGAAATCCTCGATTGCAGCTCCTTCCTTCAAGAATTCAGGGTTGCTCGCGACGTGAAAGGGAACGTCGGTCAACTGCGACATTCGACGGGCCAACTCCGCATTCGTTCCGACCGGAACCGTACTTTTAATCACGATCGTCTTGGATTCATCATCCGCTGAGAGATGGCGAGCGATTTCCTCTCCAACAGCCCAGACACCGCCAAGGTTCGCCCCGCCATCATCCCCCTGAGGGGTACCGACGGCGATGAAGATCAGTTCCGCGTCAGCGATCCCTTCGGCCAGGCTGGTCGTGAATTTCAGGCGACCATCCTTGAAATTCCGATGAACCAGCTCACTTAAGCCCGGCTCGTAAATCGGGATTCGACCCTGGCGCAAGCCAATGATCTTTTCTTCAACCTTGTCAACACAGACCACGTCGTTGCCACTGTCGGCCAGGCAAGTACCCTGAACCAGTCCGACGTATCCGGTGCCGATGACGGCGATCTTCACGGCGATCCGTCCTCATTTGATGTGGAGCAGGAGTGACCCGGTCCTCGGTGGATCGTGGAGAGATCCGAAACCGCGCGGTCCGGACGATTCATCTTGAGAGAGTATAGGACGTCTTGCGGAAATTGATGAACCGAGCGTCCCTTCTTCCCAGAAGTTCATCGAGTCCGAGACGATTCCTTGCATCAGACTCGTTCGATCTTCTGGGTGTCCGGGCATTATCGGACAGCGATGATGATCCGGCAACCCCTGTTGGATCGCCTGTCAAGTGGGAGCATTGTCAGGGGGAGATAAATGACCATCATTCCTCGGTTGCGACCCGTTCGAGCATCTTGAGAAGTTCCGCTCGAACCACCTCTCTCCCTCCCGTTTCCCAGACGTCAAGCCATCGAAGATCGGCCCAGGCCCGCAGAAGTGATTGCCGGGTGGATTCCTTTCGAATTCGCTTGAGAACAAGGGGTCTAAGCTCGACCAGGAGCGTTGCATGGTCCATTGCAGAGGGGCCGATCGCGTCTGATGCCCGATCGAGGAGGGTTCGTGCCAGTGCCGGACCAGCTCCAGAGGTCGAAATACTCAGGAGAATGGGACCCGATCGCCAGGTCGCCGGCACTGAGAAGTCTCCCGAAGTGGGTTCGCTTGCCGAATTGACGAACACTCCCTGGCGATGCGCGTCACACACAACCTGGGTGTTGACTTCTGGACTGGCAGCCGCAAAGACCAGAACCGCGCCTTGGAGATGCTCGTGTCGATAGGATTCTTCCACGATCAATAAGTTCTCAGGAGGCTCTGCACCCCATCCCACCGGATCGATCCCTCTGACTCTCGCTCCTGCCTCCAACAGTCCCAGGGTCTTTCGTCGTCCGACCGTCCCGAGCCCCACCACCACAGCCAGGCGTCCGTCGAGATGGAAGACCATGGGATATCCGGACATCTACGAATACTCCATCGAATCAAGCGGTCGAGTGAGTGGTCAATCCTCCGACAGGACTTATCCCCTTTTCGTTTCACTGACGAGTTGAATTTCGGAACCAGGCCCCGCGCATTCCTCAGATCGGGGACGATTGTGTGGTGAATCATGGCATGACTGACGAGATCAATCGAGTCGAAAAAAGGATCCCGGTTCGGTGGTCCTGTCGTTTCTTCCCGCGGTCCTGCTTCATCGACATCCGCGATCGCAAGGATTATGCTGCGATCTCCAGAAGCTGTACGTCTTCAGGAGAGTCTAAGCGATGCCGACCCGCCGTACCTTCCTCCGTCAGGTGTCCGCTGGAGCTTCCTTGGCGGGCGCTTACCTGAGCCGTCCCACGCGTTCTCACGCCGAGATTGTTCAGGTTAAGGCTCATGTTCGTGGGGTGACCACCGGCCCAAAGGCCCACTTTTTTGGCTATTACGATAAGTGTCCCTGGGATGTGACCGGACGTTATCTCCTTGGTATGCAAATCGACTATTGTGATCGCCAGCCAGATCCGGGAGATGAGCTGACCATCGGGATGATCGACCTTGAAGACGTCGATCGATTCATCCCGATCGACCGCACGTCCGCCTGGTCCTGGCAGCAGGGTACGATGCTTCAGTGGCTCGGCTCCGCTCCCGAACGTCTGATCATTTACAATCAGGTGGACGGGGATCGGTATGTGTCGGTTATCCGAGACGTTCACTCGGGAGCAACCCGGACGCTCCCACGACCGATCTATGCGGTTGATCCCTCGGCAACCACAGCCGTGACTCTCGATTACGACCGCCTCAATCGTCTTCGACCCGGATATGGTTACAACACGCTGCCCGAGGTCCACCCGGACGATCCCGCACCCGAATCAGGCGGGATCTACGCCATGAATATTTCAACGGGCGAGAACAAATTGATCATTCCAATCGCCTGGGCTGCTTCGCACAAGCCCGACGATCGCTTCACCAGCGAGTCCCATCACTGGTTCAATCATCTACAATTCAATCCTTCGGGTACGTTCTTCATCTTCCTGCATCGATGGGGCAAGCCCGGAATGCGCTGGGGAACACGGATGTTTGTTGCCCGGCCCGATGGGACGGACATTCGCTTGATTCAGGATACCGGCATGGTCTCCCACTTCGATTGGCGAGACGACCGGACCATTCTTGCCTGGAGTGTTTCGGCCGAAGGAGAGGACGCCTTTTATTTGTTCGACATCGAGACTGGCGCGATCGAACCGATGGGGCAGGATGTCTTAACACGAGACGGGCACTGCTCCTATTCCCCCGATCGCCGGTGGGTCTTGAACGACACCTATCCGGACTCAGATCGAATGCAAACCTTGATGGTCTACCGGCCTGAGGACAATCTTCGCGTCGAGGTGGGTTCCTTTTTTCTCTCACCGAGGCTCTCTGGACCCGTCCGATGCGACCTTCATCCACGATGGAATCGTGATGGGACTCAGATCTGCATCGACTCTGCTCACATCGATGGAACTCGACAGCTTTACCTTGTCGATGTTTCGGAGGTCACGGGGGAGTGACGCGTTCCCGTTCCAACGGTGATCCGGGACGACCAAGGCACCGTCCTGGATCACCGTGATGACCATCTGACGAACGTTCGATGGTCAGACGCCGCCCCGTCCGCGACGTCCGGGGCGGGCTTCGAGATCATCTTTCAGGGCTTCCACTTCCTCTCGAAGCGACTTGAGCTGTTCCTTCAAGTCTTCGAGTTGCTGCTCCAGCTCAAGATTTCGCGGTGCTCCGGGGAACTCGCGGAGCTGGAACGGTTGTCGAGGGGCTCCTGGAGCACCCGGCACTCGTGGGCCAGGTCGGAGAGTCCCGGTCTCAGGGTCGATCATCACACCAGGGCCGAAAAAGCGCATGCCCTCCGCTCCTCGGGGAGCCCGAAGCCCTCGGCTCTCTGGACCGGTCGGTTGGCCATCGGTTACCGGGACGGAATCAGGAGTGACCTCGATGGTGATCCGTTCACCGTCGCGAACCAGGTTCAGGGAGATGGCTTCGCCTTTACTTTTCTGGACCAGCTCCGCCAACTCGGTCGCACCGACGACCGATTCACCGTCAAGCTCTACCAGCACGTCGTTCGCCTTCAAGCCCGCCTTCTCGGCGGCGCTGTTGGGGGCAACCTCCATGACGATCACCCCCGTCCCTTCTGGCAATCCAAGCTGGGCTCGAACCGCGTCGTCGGGTTCGTTGATGACCACTCCCATCCGATACGTTCGATCGGCGGGAACGGGTGTCTCGCTGGTCCGAGTCAGGGTGACGGTTTGCTGCGTTCCCTCCCGCATCAGGGTAACGGTGATCTCGTCTCCTTCCAGCTCACTGAGCGCCTCCTCCATGTCGGAGTCGCTCTTGACGGTGATCTCGCCGAGTTTCAGCACGATGTCGTTCCGCTCGATGATCCCGGCGGCTGGGCTCCCCTCAGCAACGGCATCAACGACCAGGCCTCCCTGTTCCGGGAGTTCGAGGTGTGACCGAAGTACCTCGGGGACAGGCCGGAGCCGTAAACCAAGACTTCCGTATGCCTCTTCTTCGTCGAGGAGAAGTCTCATACCGCGAAATTGTTCGAAGGGTAATTCGCTTGCTTGTCCAGGGAAGTGTCGCTGCATCGATTCGAGTTGACGCAGGGCTTCGTTCACGCGTTCCTGTTGCTCGGGACTAGCGTTGGGTCTTTGGAATACATAAATCTGAGCGGGATGGGTCTGATCTTGATCGGGGTCAACCGTGTTCTGAGCCTGGATCATTCCCATCGGGGTGAGGCAAAGTCCAAGCGCGAGGGTCGGTGTTCGCAATCGATTAACAACCATTGTCGGTCTCCTGATGGGTGAGCGAAACGTCACGTCAGCTCGCAGTCCTTGCGAACTGAGACACAGGGTACGAGGACCAAGCCTTCAGAAACCGGGCCATCAATAGGTTGTGCGATCGATGGCCCGGATCTGGACGTCATCGACGGGGATGGTCAGATACCTCCCGTCCTCGTCAAGTTGCACGGAGACAAGCCTACGTTGCGATTCAACCTCATAGCCGAGCTGTTCCCAGCTCTTTCGGAACTCCTCGGGGACGAACGACGGTTGATCACGGAGCCATCGGTCGTCGAGTCCAGGGCCGGTCAGCACGGGGAGTTCGACAACCGGACCCTCCGGATTCGAGTCCGTGGGCAAGCTGAGGTAGCCGATGGCCTTGATCTCGGCTCCCCAGGGGGAGGGATTGGCAGTTGTGTCTGAGGCTTCGAATGGGGGAACCCCTCCATCGGTCCGATCAAACCCTCGGGCGTTCCCGGAAACGCTGGCCATCCCCTCTTGATCAACGAACTCGGGCTGGACTGTCAGTTGGCCGAGCAGAAATGCCGCACCAATCAGGGCAGCTGCCAGCGTGATCGGAAACAGGAGCGTTCGTGGTGGCCTTTTCGAACGAGACATCACGTCGAAATGAGGTGCTTCTGGTTGAGCCGTCATCGCTTCGAACGTCTCACGCCAGGCCTGTGCTTCGAGGAATGCGAGGGCGCAACGTCGCCAGCCGTCGGGTTCGGAGTCAATCCGGGAGAGTAAGGCTCTCTGCTCCTCGGCGGTCAATGAGCCATCGGCCAGGCGGTCGAGGTCCTCAGTCCGGATCGGTGGTCGGGTTGCATGAGCGTCCATTGAGAGGTTCGTCCTCACCTTCAGGGTGAGTCGGTCAAGGGTCACGTCTGGTTGGGAAAACAGAACTCGAGACCAGGGGGTTGAAGGTATTAGTCTCGATTGGTCTGCTGCAAGCAGCGGTCCAGCTTTGTTCGGAGGCGAGCCCTGGCTCGGTGCAGGCGAGCCTCAACGGCCGATTCGGACAGTCCGAGCCGATCGGCAAGCTGTCGACACGACCAGTCCTCGGTGTACTTCAGGAGCAGGAGTTCACGGTCCTTGGGCGACAATTCATCGACCGCGCGGCGAATCAGTCCGTCACGCTCGGTGGCCATCAACCAATCGAGCGGATCTGGATGCCCGGCGGGCGAGTCTGCCTGTGTGACCTCGGCATAGCGGGCGTTGAGTTTGCGACGACGACCCTGAGATCGCCGGTAAAGCAACGCTTGACGGACCGCAAGACCATAGAGCCAGGCTCCGATCCGAGACGAGTCTGAGACCGGCGATCGCTGGGCAATCGCAGCGAGCGAAACCTCTTGCAAGACCTCCTCGACGCCCTGCGGTTCTCCCAGCCGGGCACGAATGACCGTACGAAGCCATCGACCGTGCTCGGCCAGTACAGCCGACCAGTCAAGTGGCTCCGGCCCGGAAGCCGAACCGATCGTGAGCGAGGAGGGAGGCGGTGCAGCCATTACAGAAAGAAACGTTGCCGCAGACGCTCACTTTTTGCACTCTTTTTTATTCAGGGGAGCCGATAACCCGGTTGCTTGACGTCATCTGAAGGCGCAAGGTGAGATCTCATTGAGAGTTCCGCGACAGTGGCGCCCTCTGCAACTCATGATCGTCCTGTCTGCCCCAAGCGATCGATCACCATTGGACACGGCTTGGAAGCGTCGGACAGAGGAGTGCTGGAGATAGGCACGGAGACGATCGGGAGGCGTGGTTCGTGATCGCGTCCGTTCAAGGGGTTTCTTCCGTGGCTCTCCAAAGCGCGATCCGTCTCAGCGTGATGCGAGCGGCGGCAATCAGATCAGTTCCCTCGCCTTCGAAGTGTTGCGAGACGGCCCGATCGCCGATCATTGGCACAACGCATCGAAAAATGACCGGACCTCCGAACTCCCCTTCGACCCAGTAGCGGCCGACTTCGAGTTCCTCCATCCGATGACGGATTTCAGCCCAGTCGGACATTTCCTCCGGATCGTTCGAGTGGCTCGCAAGGCGAATGCTTGGATCGGCGCTTAGAGGCTCGGAACGGTCCTGACCAGGGAAGGGATTGTCAGTTTTGGTCAGGAAGGAACCGGAAGATGGTTCCGAGTCCGACGACGCTTCCGAGCGAAGGGTCTCAGCATGTGGTGCGGAGGCGATGGGATCGGAAGAATCGATCGGAGATCGCGTGGTGTTCCCGATTCTCGACTCCTGGTCCCCAGACTGCGTCACACCTCGATCTGACAGCTTCCGTCGGGCGAGATCGAGGAGGGAAGGGGGGGGGACTGGGAGATCTTTTGTAGAGGTCGTCGACGGGTCGGGGGAAGCGGCATCTAGAGGAGACGACTGGGGTACGATGGTGGGACCGAGGGGAGCTTTGACCGTAGGAGCGATCTCGCCCCCCGAATTCTCGGCAGGGGTAAACTCGCGGTCGGATGTCTCCTCGGTCATCAAGGAAGAGGGGGCGAAGGGAGAAGACTCTGCGACCGGAAGGAAAGATCGCGCCGAAGCAGGCTGGGTATGGTCCTTGCTGTCATCAAGGAGGCTGGTCGTCGCGGTCTTTTCCTCGGAGGCTGTCCCGTGGGCAGACTCAATGGTCTCGGGCAACTGCTTCGGGAGATGCTTCGACAAGGAGGCGAGCTGCTGACGTCCCCATTCGAGGCCGGGGCCGTTGACCAGCGCACCTCCGAAAAAGGCAGCAAAGATCAAGACAATCGCGAACAGCCCCTGTCGCACGTCGGCCTCCTTGCCCGACCCCGCCGTTATCGTTCATCACTGAACACTCGCGGCGGCCGGCGACTCAAGCGATGGCAATCCCCGTCGAATCCCTTTCTAGGGATCGCATCAGTAGCAGAATCGGGCGAACCTCGCAAGGTTGTCCGGCGCGTCGCCGGAGGGTTGGTCGAGGAACTCGAATCGGGAGATCCAGACCATGGGTTCATCCAGAACCTCTAGAATCGACCGATCACCCGGACGGATGCGTCGTCCTTACTCACGGTCGACGTCGCGTTCCTTCGAAGCGTTCGAGGAGCAATCGCCGAACCTCTCCTCCAGGGAAGACTCCCGCCGATCGACCGGATCTGCTACCTTCAACCCCATGCGAGGCGCGATGCTCCGTGCCCTGATGCTGCCGATCCGGATCCTCCTCCAGGCAATTGACTGGATGGGGAGGCTGGCGTCGTTACTTCTGGGGTTCCTGTTGATGGTTGTGGGGTCGGCGTTCCTTGCCGGACCGCTGATGCTGTTCGGGGTGCCGTTGTTCCTGCTGGGACTGTTCCTGACGCTCCGCGCGCTGGGCTAACTAGTCGCGTCATTGATGTGCCCGGTCATAGGCTCCTGGGCGTTCGACGATGGGAAGAGGATGAGCATGACTTGGTCAGGATCATGATTCATGGGGCCGATCTACCTCGACCACAACGCTTCCGCCCCTCTCGCCCCTGAAGTTCTTGAGGCAATGCGGCCGTTCTGGCTCGCTCCGGGGAACCCTGAGAGCCGGCACTCCTTTGGTCGGCATCCCAGGCGGGCGTACGAGCACGCTCGTGAGACAATCGCCAGCATTCTCAATGCAGACACGTCCGAGGTGATCTTCACGTCCGGGGGGACGGAATCAAACAACCTTGCCATCTTCGGAATCGCTGGAGACGATCGACCCGCGGAGGTCCGGCATCTGGTGACGAGCCCGATTGAGCATCCCGCGGTCTCGGAGGCCGTGGATCATCTCGAAACCCAGGGTGTTGTGGTTGATCGGGCGGAGGTCGGGCAAGATGGCCGGGTCGATCCCGAGGCAATGGCCAATCGTCTTCGGCCAGGAAGCACCCTGGCGACACTTATCCTAGCCCAGAATGAGACGGGAGTTCTTCAGAACGTTCAAGGTCTGGCCGAACGTGCCAGGGAACTCGGAGTTCCCGTCCATACGGACGCTGTTCAGGCGGTTGGGAGAGTGCCGGTCGATTTTCGACAGTTGGGCGTGGCAACTCTTGCCACCAGTGCTCACAAGTTTCACGGACCGGCCGGGGTCGGCGTGCTGCTTGTTCGATCGGACGTCTCCCTCACACCAAGGCTCTTTGGCGGGGGCCAGCAGTCGGGAAAGCGAGCTGGGACACCGGCCGTGGCACTTGCGGTTGGGATGGCCGAGGCACTTCGGCTCTGGCATCGAGACGCCGAGCAACGCATCGATCGCTGGATTCGTTTGAGGGATCGTCTGGAGTCGTTTCTCGTTGCGGGGCTTGGTCGGGCATCCGTGATTCGGACGGGACCGGAAGACGCTCAGGATCGACTTCCTCAGACGCTTCACCTAGCTTTCCCCAACCTTGATGGGGATGCCTTGCTGATGCAGCTTGACCTTGTCGGAGTTGCGGCATCACTCGGATCGGCTTGTGCCAGTGGCTCGACTCAACCCTCAGCAACCTTGATGGCCATGAAGGTGCCGGAGGATCGTATACGCTCGTCGGTCCGATTCAGCCTTGGAGCGACGACGACCGAGGAGGAGATCGACGAAGCCGCCCTGAGGATCATTGAGGTGGTGCGCCGGATACGTTCTGGTGATGGAGAGTTAACTCAAGGTCCCACGTGATCTCCGAGCGGAGGATCGCGATCCCGGCCCTCGCCCGATCCGTCGAGCAGAGGCCGGGTGATCCCCCCAATCATTTCGGGAGATTGCTACAGATCTGTGCCCGTGTCTGGAGATCATGAACCGCATTTTCCATCGCCTTCAGGGCCGCGATCGTCTCCCGAGAGACCTCGAGATGCCCATCAATCAGCAACTGGATTTGCTCCTGAAACAGTTTCTGATTCTCGACGTTCTGGCTCATCAAGCGGTTAATTTGCTCCTGAAATGACGACTGAGACGCCACGACACGAGCATTGAACACCTCAGTTATCTGACCCAAGCTAATTTGAGTACGCTCCTGTTGCTTGAGAAAAAGAATGACGGTCACAATCAGGGCCGCGACACTACCACCGCCTGGCAGCATCTTCAGCAATTCGACTTCCACGATCGGACTCTCCGGCTTGCAGGTGCAGCACTCTTGCGAGAGTGGTGGGCTATGCTCCTCCCTCTGGGTCGTGTCCTGGGCTCGGTCCGCCGATCCGGTCCGTTTCCGACGGAACGCGTGTTGTCAACGAGTGAGAACGTGCTCGTCCTGGATCTCCTGAGGAAACCCTCGCAACGATTGCTCCTGAATCCACCCTGAATCAACTGAGTGAGGGCTGGCCGAGATCGTTTGCCGTGGGGGTACATTGCTTCGGGAGATCGTCCGTCCGGAAAAAAGAGAAACGACGTCCTCGTCTCCCTTACCTTTAAGATCACTTTCCTCTGGCACCCTTAGGCACTTTTTTCTCGATTTCTTTTTCGGCCCGTGGTCCAAATCAATCGAGGCAACGCGCTGACCGAAGGGACGCGCCAAATTAGCTGCAGTCCGATGCGGAGGGTCCCGGAGCGTTCGAGGATCTCATCAATGGATCGGTTGCAAATGGGCTCAGAGCCTCGGCCATCTCCCTGGCTGACGGCCAGCGATCCAACGGGTTTTTTTCCAACGATCGTCGGATGATCCGATCAAATGCTTCCGGAACGTCTCTCCGGTGAACGCGGAGCGGTACGGCCGGATGTTCCAGAGTCTTGGTAATGGCATCCGCGTTCTTCGGGTCGAAATCGAGGAAGGGGTATCGACCACTCAGCAGGTAGTAGAGTGTTGCCCCTGCGCTGTAAATGTCGGCTGCCCCCTGAACATCGCGGAACCCTCGGATGTGATCAGGGGACAGGAACCCCATCGATCCGCCGAAGTCTCCCTCGATGGTCATGCCCTTGAAACCGGCGTCGTCGCGAAAATTCTTGGCCAGTCCAAAATCAGATAGTTTCACAAGCGGTCGTCGAACCCCTCCCATCACCAACACGTTCGAGGGTTTGATGTCTCGGTGAACGAATCCGCGCTGATGGGCATGATCGAGTGCGAGGAGCAATTGTTTCCCGATCGAGGCAATGGCCTGCAGCGGCGGTAGACCTGCAATCGCGTCGACCCAATCGCGGGCACCTTTGCCGTCGACGAACTCCATCAGCAACTGGAATTGACCTTCGTCTTCGATCGCTTCAAAAAAGGCCACGATGTTGCGGTGCCGAAGGTTTCGCAGCACGTTCATTTCCCGAAGGAAATAGGCCCGGATCCGATCTCCAGCGGCCACGAACGGAATCATGACCTTCAGGGCAACTGGAAGGTTGTCCGCCTCTCGACGCGCGAGAAAGACTTCTCCCATCCCTCCGCCACCAATGTGGCGTTCGATCCAGTAGCCTTTGGGAGGCTGAGGATAACGTCGTCGACGATCCGCGCATGCCTTGCAGTACCACTCGACCACTTCGCCGGGCATGGCTGAGATTGTCAGGTCGGAAGGTGCCGGGGCCGTACAACCCCGACAAACGATTGGCAACACGCCCGACGATTCGATGACGACCTGAAACACGCTGTTCCCAGCGGCGATGGTGTCACCGTCGTGCAGGCGGGTGCATTCGACCCGGACGCCATTGACCCGGATGCCATTGGTGCTTCCCAGGTCGCGCACCATGCAAAGCGGTGGGTTGACTTCGACAAGGAAGTGATGACGCGACAGAAACGGGTCTTCCGGCATCGAGCACTGCGCGTCGGTCGCTCGACCCACCGAAAAGGCAGCATGTCGATCAAAACGGAACACGTGCCCTTGGTGCGCCCCGGTGGAGACTCGCAGTTCCACTTTCATCAGGGTCAATACTCCGAAGTCGAACCGATCGAGAGGCTCTTCCGTTGAACAGTCTTCGTCGGTCACCGACGATCCACACGGAGCAGGACGGATTCAGAACGCTCGAACGGATTCTCCCACGGTCTGAACGTCTCGGAGTCGGATTGCAAAGGGATCGGACAGAGAGCAGGAATCGAGTCATCGAGATGCCTGGTCCTGTCTGTCATCCTCTTCGAGAGATCGGGTGTTTAGGACTGATCTCAACGCTCAAGGTGTTCCCGGGCCAACTCGCGAAGCTTCCGGAGATCCAGTTTGCCCGAACCGAGCACCGGAATGGAATCGATGGGGACGAAGTCGTCTGCCGAGGGAATCCAGAGTTTTGGAAGCGGACTGTCCTGAAGCTTGCGAACCAGTTCTTTGGGTTCGAGAGGTAACTCAGGCGTATACAGGACAATCAGGCGTTCGCCTCGCTTCGGGTCAGGCACCGAAGTCACCGCCGAGACGGCCTCAACCACGCCGACAAGCTCCTGGATTGCGGATTCAACCGCGCCATGCGGAACCATCTCGCCGGCAACCTTTGAGAATCGATTGAGCCGATCGGTGATGATGATGAATCCATCATCATCAACCCGTCCCAGGTCACCTGTCCAGTACCAACCGTCTTTTAGGACCTCGGCGGTCGCTTCAGGCCTGTTCAGGTAGCCCTGCATGATCTGAGGGCCCTTGACGCAGATGATGCCCTCACTGCCTTGCGGCAGATCCTCGCCCGATTCCGGATCAACGGTTTTGATAATCGTTCCCGGGATTGGCTGGCCCACCGTTCCCGGCCGGTTGCCGGCAACCATCTGCCCGCTCAACGACCTGTGCTGGAGGGGAGTATTGACCGACACAACCGGCCCGGTTTCGGTGCAGCCGTAACCCTCGAGTGGTTCGATTCCCCAAAGATCTCGAATTTGCTGAGCGAGCTCGGGTTTGAGCTTCTCGGCGCCGAGGACGAGCAACCGAACCGTGCTGAAGTCTTCTCGCTTGCAACGCTTCAGGTAACTCCGGACGAAGGTCGGGGTCGCCAGGATCACCGTCGCCTTGTGCTCGCGGGTCAGTTTTGCCACCACCTGCGCATCGAGCGGGTTTGGGTGGTAGACCGCCTTCAGGCCGAGGCACGCCACCGTCCAGAGCGGAACCGTGTACCCGAACGAATGGAAAAACGGCAAGATTCCCAGCACGACATCTTCGGGCACCAGTTCGATCTGGGAACGAATCTGTTCGGCGTTGGAGAGAATGTTGCGGTGGGTCAGCACCACCCCTTTCGGTTGGCCGGTCGAGCCTGAGGTGAAGATGATGGTTGCGGGGGCCTCAAGCTCCTCGTCTCGAAGACCGGGAAGAAACGATCCCATAGCTGAGGTCGGCACGAGAAGCGCAACGGCTGCGGCCCAGGCCTTGTCGCTCGGGCCGACAAGCGTGGCAATGTCTTCCAGGACGACAATTTCTCCCTTCGGCGTTAACGGGATGCGCTCAAGCATCCGTTTCGAAGAAAGAACATGCGTGATTCCGGCCTGATCGATGGCCGAATCGACCGACTCCTGATTCGCCGTGTAATTCAGGTTCACGGGTACCCGTCCCTGAAGCGTCAGGGCCAGGTTCGTGACGGCCCCCGCGCACGTCGGCGGCAACAAGACGCCCACATTTTTCGCCGGTCCGATGACCCGCTCAAGAACTCGGCCGAGCGCCAGGGCCTTGATCAGTGCCTGGCGGTAGGTGAGCGACGCACCAGTACTATCAACGAACGCAGGAGCTCCTCGTCGAGCTCTTGCCGTGGTTACAAACGCTCGACCGAGTGAACTCCAGCGCGCCGGTAATCCCGGGAGCGGAGTAAGGGGAGCGGGATCGTTCGC
The DNA here is from genome assembly GCF_012958305.1 of Tautonia rosea. Lineage (NCBI taxonomy): Bacteria > Pseudomonadati > Planctomycetota > Planctomycetia > Isosphaerales > Isosphaeraceae > Tautonia > Tautonia rosea. The sequence goes on from NZ_JABBYO010000015.1 coordinate 74,926, forward strand.
GACCCCGGTGGGGTGCGTAGCTGCTTGCAAACTCATTTTTGAACACTCCCGACCTCAGGAGGGGCGACGCGAGGGGATGATTCGACGAAAAAACGCCCTCCGCGACGTCGTTACTGACCATAAGGGATCGGATCGTCTCAAGCAATGGAGACTCGCTCGACGGTGTTGATCCTCCGTTCGAACCGGCCTCGGACTCCCGACCCGCTTACCGTTCGTCAGAGTTCCCTGCGAGGTGAGCGTTCCACGGTGCCAATGCCCTTGCATCGACTAAAAAAAAGAATGTCAGGACGCTCCTCTGAAATAATCGAGGCACCCCGAGCATCATACCTGTTGAAGTCAGGTGAGGGCCTTGAATGGAGGAACCGATTGAACCAGGGCGATTGGCGATGCCCGGCGATCCAACTCCCGATTCCCATCGCCTGGAGGCCGAAGTCGTCGCTCAGTTGTTCGACGTACACGGCCCGGAGGTCTACCGGTTGCTCCTCGGAATCCTCCGCGATCCTCATCAGGCCCAGGATGCGTTACAGGCAACCTTTCTCAAGACCCTTGAGCGCGGGCATCACGCATCGAGCGAAACATTCCGTGGATGGTTGTTCCGGGTGGCCGCTCGGGAAGCGCTGGCGCTGCGTCGCGATCACGATCGCCGTCGGCGTCATCAACAAGGCCTCGGTTGGCTGAGGAAGGCTCTCGACGTCAACCCGAATGCAACCGACGACCCGTTGGTGCGTAGCGAACAAATTGAAGCGGTTCGAGCGGCGATCGGCGAACTCGCTCCTTTGGATCGTGCCATCATCCGATCCCGGATGTTCGAGGATAAGACCTTCGCTCAGATTGCTGAGGATCATCATTTGCCCCTCGGAACGGTTCTGACCCGCATGCGAAGGGCGCTCAAACGTCTCTCCCAACAGCTCCACGATGAGGACGAGCCATGACCGTTTCGGATGATTCAGACGACCTCGCCTGGCTCGCCTTCCGCTATGTCACCGGTGAGCTTGACGATCCGACGCGCTCGGACTTTGAAGCCCGCCTCCTTGATGATCCTGAGGCGTGTGCCGCTGTGGCAAACGCCGTTGGCCTGATCGGGGTCTGTCTTCAGATCAAATCGGTCGATGCCAGGGAGCGTTTCGTCCGACCCCTGCGCAGGCGATCCGTCTTCGCCCTGGCAACCATCGTTGCGGCGGCTTCCATTCTGCTTGCAACCATATCAAATCCTTGGAATCAGCCTTTGGGCGAACCTGGAGGAGCCTCGGAACCGCCAATCGCCCTGGAGCTCGCCTGGGTGAGCCTCCAGCGTGAGGCGAGTCTTCCCTTTCCCGAAGCGGAACCCGAAGACTGGCAGGTTGATCCCTCGGCCGAGGACGAGGTTTCGATGCTCGAACCCAACCACGAGCCGACTCCAAACCCTCCCCAATGGCTCCTGATCGCGGTCGATCGTGTCGGTGATTCAAGTGATTCGCTACTCAGGCCCTCGGAGAATTGAGCCGATGCGGCGCGTGTGGATCCTGGTCCTGGTCCCCTTCCTGACGATCCTCGCCGCAGTGATCTCGGCGCAGGACGCAGATACAGATCCGAAGGACCCGCGAAATTCCACCGAGGCGACCCCGAACGTGGATCGAGAGCGACTTGCCCTCGATTTCGTGCGATCGCACCACGAGGAACTGGTCGAGTTGCTTGGCTCGCTTCGGGCCACGAACCCGGACGAATACAACGAGGCCATCCGGGAGCTGTTTCGAGCACAAGAGAATTTTGTCCGCATTCGGCGTCGCGATCCCGATCGTGCTGCGCTGATGTTGGAAACCTGGAAGGCCGGTTCTCGGGTCCAACTGCTCGCCGCTCGTCTCATGAGCAAAACAAACGCTCCACGTGAGGCCGAGCTGCGCCAGGCCCTGACCGATCAGCTGGCCGCACAGCTTGCCGTGCAGAAATACGATCGAGCCCAGCTTCGAAAGCGGCTCGAACAGCTCGATGCCTCCATCCGCAAACACGAAGAAAGGGCCGACGCTGTGATCGAGTCTCGGCTCAATGCGGTTCGGAAAAAGGTGCAACGCGTTCGTCGACAGGCCGAGAAGGCGGAGCAGGCCCCTTCGGCGTCCCCTCCGGTTCGTACCCAAGGAGAACCCTCGTGAGGAATCGATCCTTCGCCCTCTGCCTCGCGGTTCTGATCACGATCCTGGGGACCGGATCCGACGGTCTGGCCTCAGACGGACAACCGCCCCTCTCGGCTCGCTTTGCCCAGGATCAGGCAGTCGAGATTCCCGACTTCCAACGGCATGTGTTGCCGCTCCTGAGCCAGATGGGTTGCAACGGACGCTCGTGCCACGGATCGTTCCAGGGCCAGGGGGGCTTTCGCCTCTCCCTGTTCGGCTACGATTTCGCTGCCGATCACGACGCCCTTCTGGCCGACGACGAAGGCCGCGTGGACGTTGAAGCCCCGGAACTGAGCCTGATCCTCGAAAAGCCGACATTGACCCAGCCCCACAAAGGGGGCCAGGTGCTCGAATACGAGACCTGGCAGTACCACGTGCTCAAGCGTTGGATCGAGGCCGGTGCCCCACCCGCCGCACAGGATGCAAGCTTTGAACGGCTTGAAATCATTCCCCGTGAGATCGTTTTCCAGGCCGACGGCCAGGTGACGCCCCTTCAAGCAATTGCCCACTGGTCCGACGGTTCAATCGAGGATGTGACCTGCCTGACACGCTTTCAGACCAATGACGAGTCAATCGCTACGGTCGATCCGACCGGTCGGGTCACGAGCGTCGGCCTCGGAGACACCGACATTGTCGCCTTCTACGATAACGGGGTCGTTAGCACCCAAGTCATCCGGCCCGTGTCGGATCGCGTTGGGGAAGCTTATCCCGAGATTGCCTCTCCGACCGAAATTGATCGCCTCATCGTGGCCAAGCTCGAAAAGCTGGGTATCATCCCTTCCGAGATCTGCTCGGATGAAGAGTTCCTCCGTCGCGTGAGTCTCGATCTGACCGGATCACTCCCCACACCCGACGAGGTTCTCGCCTTCGTCGCCGAATCCGACCCGGAGAAACGATCACGCAAGGTTGAGGAATTGCTCGAACGCCCCACGTATGCTGCCTGGTGGACTAACTTCCTGTGCGACATCACCGGAGCATCACCGAGGAATCTCAACGGGACCGCGCTGCCCAACGAGATGGCCCGCCAGTGGTACGACTGGATTTATCAACGTGTCGCTGACAACACACCCTACGATGAGTTAATGGCCGGAATTATCCTCGGAACCAGCCGGGCCGAGGACCAGTCGTATCTGGGTTACATGAAGGAAATGGCCGGTTACTTCCGGAGCGACGATCCCGAAACCTTCGCCGATCGAGAAACGATGCCCCACTTCTGGGCACGTCGCAATCTCCGTCAGCCCGAAGAAAAGGCGTTGGCCTTCAGCTATGCCTTCCTCGGCGTTCGGCTCGAATGTGCCCAGTGCCACAAACATCCGTTCGATCAGTGGACCCAGGACGATTTCAACCAGTTCACCGCGTTTTTCCAGCCAATTTCGTACGGAATCAATCCATTCGTGCGGACTCAGGTTCGCGAGCTTGACCAGGAAATTGGCGTGGCTGATCAACCGGCTGGTCAACGACGGCGGGTGTATGGGAAACGACTCCGCAACGGCGAGATTGCACCGTTGGAAGAAGTCTACATCAACCAAAACCGGATGCGAGCAGCGGCCGGCGGCTCCTCCTCCCGATCTCGAGGGGGCCGTGTCTTCACTCCTCGGGTCCTCGGTGGCGAAGCAATTCCGCTCGCCAATGTCTCCGACCCTCGCGAGCCGTTGATGGAATGGCTCCGCAGCGAAGACAACCCCTATTTCGCCCAGGCGTTCGTCAATCGCGTGTGGGCCAATGCCTTTGGCTCGGGAATCATCAACCCGCCCGACGACATGAACCTGGCCAATCCTCCCAGCAACCCGGCCTTACTCGACTATTTGACTCAGGGGTTCATCTCAAGCGGTTACGACATGAAGTGGCTCCACCGAGAGATCACGTGCAGCCTTGCCTATCAGCGCAGCTGGCAGCCGAACGAAACGAACCGGCTCGACGAACGAAACTTCAGCCGAGCGTCGGTCCGCCGCCTCCCTGCCGAAGCCTTGCTCGACGCGGTTCGTCAGGTGACAGCGGCCTCCAATCAGCTCGAATCGTTTGCCCGGACGGCCGACGAGCGATCGTTCGGGCCGTCTCAGAGCATCGGAACTGCTCGAGGGAATGCGAATTACGCCGAACGAGTGTTTGGCCGATCGCTTCGCGAGACAAACTGCGATTGCAGCAAGTCCGTCGAACCGAATCTCCTTCAGTCCATCTATCTCCAGAACGATCAGGACGTCCATGCCGCCCTCGACCGTCGCGGGGGTTGGGTGCAGTCGGTGGCTCGTCGCTCAGACAACCCGCCCCCCCCTGACGAACTCATTGCGGAGGCCTTTCTCCGAGCCCTCGGACGTCTCCCGAATGCCTCTGAACAGGAGGCCTCCCGCCACTATTTCGACACGTCGGAATCATCTGATCAGGGGTTGCGCGGTCTTCTCTGGTCCCTGGTAAACACCAAGGAATTCCTGACCAATCATTGAGCCCGGCTCCGTCTGAGAACCTCGGCCCGAGCGTTGCCGGATCGGTCCGCAACGCTCGGGTCATCTTCCTGTTCAAATCGGCCGTTGATGTTCTCTGATCCTTTCGAGTCATTGACCTTGCCCTAACGTTCTCGCTGGAGGAGTCCATTCATGGCTACGAGCCGGACGTGCGACGGTGTCCGTCGCCGCGATTTTCTCAAGATCGGAGTCCTCGGGGGAACCGGGCTGACGCTCTCCACGTTCCTGCGACTGGCCGAGGCCGGGGAGGTGCGTGCAGGACGGGCGACCTCGGCCATTCACATCAATCTCGGGGGTGGACCCTCGCATCTCGATACGTTCGACCCCAAGCCTGAGGCTCCTGACGGGATTCGAGGCGAATTCGAGACAATTTCCACGGCGATTCCTGGGGTCTCGATCAGTGAACATCTGCCGAAATTGGCTCAGTGCGCCGACCATTACACGATCATTCGTGGGGTGAGTCACTCCGTCGCGGCGCACGATCTGGGGACGAAGTACCTGAACACCGGCAACCGTCCTCTGCCGTCCCTCGTCTTTCCTGGTTATGGAGCGGTGGTGAGCAAGGAACTTGCCTCTCCCCGCGACATCCCGCCCTTTGTGGCCATCCCAAACACGCCGCAGGTCGCCGGATATCTGGGTGTCGAATACGCTCCGTTCAGCACCCAGAATGCCCCCCGAGCCGGTCAGCCGTTCAACGTGCGGGGTATCTCGATCGGACGAGGATTGACGGTTGAAGAAGTGGGCCGGCGTCGGAACTTGCTCCAGCAGATTGACCAGACCTTTGCGGGTTATGAATCGAGCGACCTGATCAACGGGCTCGATGCCTTTTCGCAGCGCGCGTACGACATCATCAGCTCCCCGCGATCGCGAGAGGCGTTCGACATCAGTCGAGAGTCTCAATCGGTCACTCGCCTGTTCGGTCGCGATCCCTTTTCCCAAAGCTGTTTACTCGCCTCACGGCTGGTCGAATCGGGTGTTCGGTTTGTCGCAGTTTCGCACGGTGGTTGGGACACGCATCAGGATAACTTCAACCGCCTGAAAGCCCGGAATCTCCCCGAACTCGACGCCGGCCTTTCCGGTCTTTTCCTGGCCCTCGCTCAAAAGGGCTTGCTGGAATCCACGCTCGTCATGGTTTCCGGAGAGTTCGGCCGCACCCCGAAAATCAACCCGAGGGGAGGTCGAGACCACTTCCCCCGAGCCATGTTCGTGGTCATGGGAGGCGGTGGGATCGCTGGCGGCCGCGTCATCGGAGCCAGCGACGAGACCGGTTCTGGACCTGCCTCCGGCTCCGGTATTGCCCCCGACGATGTCGCGGCGACCCTCTTTACTTGCCTGGGCATCGATCCTCAGGCCGAATACCACACCCCTACCGGCCGACCCGTCGCCATTGTTCGAAACGGCACTCCGATTACCGAGGCGTTCGCCTGATCTGATCGTCGCGCACTCTTCGCGCGGTGTGATCGTGCGAAACTGAGTGCCCCCGCGATGGAAGTGAACTGCTTCGATCGCGGGTGCGTGTTCGTTTCATCCCCTTCTGTCAACCCGCCCGATCGAGGCTCAGGACGAACCCTGGAAAACCCCCAGCAGCCACAACAAGATCCCAATCCCTTGCAGGCCGGTAATGACACCCATTGCGAGTACGAACCGCGACTTTCGGCGCTTGTGACCAAGCCCGCCAATCCCGATCCAGGCTCCCACCGATCCGCCGATGGCCGCCAGGCCGAGCAAGACTGCCTCGGGCACGCGTCGACCGTCTCGCACCGCTCGATGTTTATCCCAGGTCCAAACTGCGAGAGTCGCGGCATTTACGAGGATCAGCCAGGCAACCTGCCACGGCAGACCGATCATGACCAGGCCGATCGTCGCCACGACGAGGAACCCGAGCAGTCCCACGGCTGCCGTGCGAGCAGGCGTCAACCCGACCGATCCCGGAATGACTCGCACCGCTCGGGGCCCTCGATCACCTGGCTCAACCGAGAACCGAACCCGCTGTCCCGGACGCAGGAGACCACCCCCTTCGATCGCCGAAACGTGAACGAATACGTCCTCCTTCAGAGCCGAAGTCCGGATGAATCCAAATCCACGATCATCGTCGAACGAGACGACGACTCCCTGGGCCTCTTGACTCATCCCCGTGTCTCCTCCTGATGATCAGACGAGCTGGGGCGGTCGCCCTCCACTCGGATCAGCTCAGGACGCTCAGTTCCGGCCCGGAACTGTTTCAACTGCGCCATTTCGTCCCAGATCCGGGCAAGGACCTCAGGGGCCAATTCCGGCGATTGATGGGCCTCGACCACGTGTTGCTCAAGTTCCGACCGCAGCGATTGAAGCCGCGATCGATCCATCCGACCGGTCCCGACCACCTCCTCAAGCATGGCCTGAGTGTCGGTGACGGCCTGCTCCCAGTCCTTCTGATCGATCCCTCGCGGTTCCAGGAGGGCCAGTTTGGCGACGATCGGAACCACCTGAGTTTTCCCAAACGCGATACGCTCCTCGATACCCTCCCGCCAGATCGAAAAAAGCCCGTAGAGCACTCCCCAGACGATCAACAGTCCGACGACCCCGGCCCCAACAAACCATCTTCCGGACACTCCACGACCTCGGATCGCCGAAAATCCGTTACCTCGATCATCGACTCGGATGCGAGGGACGTTCGGTGGGATTCCATGTGATCGTTTGAACATCGCGATGCCGCTCCCACAGCCGAGGCAATTCGTCCACAGCGAACGTAGTCCCATCGGCCTCGGTCTGTTTTCTTGTCGAGCAGAGGAACCGATCTGCCTCGATTGTAGACCGCGGTCCCAGACTCCAGCGACCCTCAGGCGGGTGTCTCCGGCATTCGTAATCGCGAGAGTACCCGTTTCAGGTCGGAGCGGCCTGCGGGAATGAGGGTATACCCTGCCACAAAGGCCAATCCCGCGAGGCACAAATGGCTTGCCAGAGGAACGAGCCGCATGACCGAGTTGGCACTGTTGGGGTCAGCGGAGAATCCGGTTCCTTGAAGCAACAGGCTTGTCACAACCATCACCGAGGCTCCCATCGCTGGGGCCAGCAGGGTGCGTCGCAGATACACTCGGGGTTTCACGTCAAGCACTCGGAAGGTGTAGATCACTGGGACAAGCAGGTTCGAGAACAAGGTGGTCAGCACCGTCCCCCAGATCACTCCCGCGACCCCGAGCTGGATCGTGAGGAAATAACTCACCGGCAGATTGACCACCGCTCCCGCGATCGCCGCCACAGCCACCACGGCCAGTTTTCCCAGTCCTGTACAAACCTGTACATGGACCGCGACCAGTAAGGGAATCGTGGCGACCAAAAATAGCCGCATCAAATGGGTCAGTTCCGGGATTTCCCCTGGAAACTGTGAACCAATCCAGAGTTCCAGGAACGGACCAGCGTACAGAAACGCCATCACACCGATCGACAGGACAAACGCTGAATGCAAGCGAGCCCCGTCATACGTGACCCGGTCGAGTCCTTCACGATCTCCGGCCGCTGCCAGGCTGGCGACGGCGGGCATCACGAAATAGGCAAGGGTCCACCCCATCTGCCTCAGTTGCAGGAAGGGGCTACTGACGGCCGTGTAGGCGGAGACCGCCTTGGCAGGAGCCTCCAGTACGAAACCAAGAATCGTCGTGTCGATCTTGTCGGCCAGCACCACGCTCAACTGGATCAGGAACATGAAGACGCTGAGCTGGGCCAATCCCTTGAAGTCTCGCAAGCCCACCCGAACAAACTTCGGCCGATAATCCACCTCGCGTCGGATGACCCAGAGCGCCGGGCCGAAGCTTAGCGCAATCGAGACGACGGTCTGGGCGATGACGATCGTCAGCAACCCCGCCCCAAGCGCAATGCCGCCGATCAGAACGACAAACCGGACCGCGACGATGAGAAACTCGTAACGCGGGAGCACTTCATAGCGTCGAGCCGCCTGAAGGATGCTTGAAACGACCACGCCAATGCCATAGCTCGGCGAGGTCAAGATCTGGATCCAGAGTAGCTTCACGATCAGGCTGTAATCGTTGCCGCTGAACTTCGAATAGGGCATGACCCCGTACGCGATGACCAGCAGCACCAACGACTGCACCAGCGCAATCGCCGCGTAAAAGAGTGTTCCGCAGGTGATCGCCCGATCCACACCGCCCCGATCCCCCCGCGTCCAGCGGTCGGACACCTCTCGCTGCAAGGCGGAGCTCATCCCAAATTCCAGCAGAAACTGGAAGAACCCAAGCCCCCAGGCAAAGCGATAGGCGCCGAATTCCCCCTGACCAAACGCCCCGATCATCAAGGGGACGCTCCAGAAGGCGGTGAGTGCCTGCAAAGGAGTCCGGAGCGCAAGCCAGAACGTGCCGCTGAGAAGTTTTCCCAGGATCGGCGGTAAGGGCCGAGCGGTTGATTCCGACTCGGTCGCCGAAGGTGAGGGAGACGGCGGTGGCGGGGTCACCGGCTTCAACGTGGTCGAGCTCACGGGAATCCGTCCCCGCCGATCGAGAGACATCCTGGTTCGTTCTCGAAAACGCCGGAGCTGGCGTGTTGCCCGGATATCTTAGCCGTGATCGAAGTGGGAGGATAGGTCAGTTGCTTCGGACCCATCGAGCAGTTCATCGGGAGTGTTCCACAAGATGCGATCGCTTTCTCCGCTTGCGATCAGACATGCAACATCTTTCGTCCCGATCTGCGTTCCGGACCTGTTCGACCGAAGCTGTTCCATCTATGATAGATGGGTTCACCCGACCGTTGAGCCCGCACCAAGACCCCTTTCCTTTCTGAGACGAAATGGCGATGTCGCGACCCAGGTCATTTTCGCTCCTGACGCTGCTGGCGAGTGTCGGCCTTTTCTCGACGTCTTCGGTCGTCGAGGCAAAGCAAGACCCCCAGATCGGCCAGACGTTCCGCATCCCTTACCGCTTGACCGAGACGAACCACTTCATCGTCCGGACCCGGATCAATGGCAAGGGACCGTTCAATCTTGTCGTCGATACCGGCGCCCCGGCCCTCTTCCTCTCGGAAGAAGCGGCTCAATCCTCGGGCCTGAAGCTGAACGACCGCCGCTACTTCACCCGGATTGACCGTCTTGAATTCGAAGGGGGCGCCGAGCTTGACGATGTTCAGGCTCGGGTCGAAGACATCTTTCAACTGGTGGGCATGAATGCGCTCGGGCTTCCTGGCGTGCGCATCGACGGCATGCTCGGCTTCAATGTGCTGGCACGTTACAAGATTGAGATCGACCCGACCGACGACCGCATGACGTGGACCCGGCTTGATTACAATCCCCGAGACCTCCCCGACCCTGGCCGACGAGGCAACAACGCCCCGGCCGAGGTCCAGGCGATGGGATTGCTCGGAGGAGTGGCCAAGCTCGCGGCCGTCTTCGTCGGCAAGCAACCAGAAGACCAACTCATTCCCCGAGGCTTCCTCGGGCTTGAACTCAGCGAGACCGACGGAGTGTTGCTCGTGACCGGAGTCTTGCCTGGTTCCGCCGCCGAGGAGGCTGGAGTCGCCCCTGGTGATCGGCTCGTGAGGGTGCTCGGCCGTTCAGTTCAATCGCTCGACGAGGCCCGATCGGCCATCTCGCGTATTGAGCCTGGCGATCGTGTCGAGGTTCATCTCGTCCCTGCTGAAGGCGAGGCCGATGACGACGCTCAGAAACTGACCCTCACCGCCGGAAAGGGACTTTGACACCATGAGCCTTGCACCAAAACGCCAGCCGATGGCGATGGCTACCGCCGCCTTGCTCCTGTTTGGCCTGGGGGCAAAGTGCTTGGAGCCGACCCCACAAGTTGTTGCGGAGCCCGAAGTCAAGGTTGACGTCCCCTTCGAGATGCTCCCCTCGAACCACATGCTCGTTGCCGTCTCGCTCAACGGAGAAGGCCCGTTCAACCTGATTTTCGATGTCGGTTCCCCCGTCACGCTGATTGGAAACAACGCGGCGAAGCAGGCAAAGATCATCGACGGGAATGCTCCGTTTGCCTTCCTCTTTGCGGCCCGAGGAGAAGCTGAGGTCGACTCCATGCAGGTCGGCGACTTGACCACCGAAGAGGTCCCTGTGATCGTCATGGATCACCCGGTCGTCTCGGCACTCGGGCGCATGCTCAACAAGCCGATCGACGGGCTTGTCGGGCACTCCTTCTTCGCCCGATACAAGACGACGATCGACTACCAGGCCAAGGTGATGAGCTTCGAGCCGGTCGACCACGAGATCCGCGACTTCATCAGCGGACTCCCCGATCGGATGATGGGCCCCAAGGTCGCCCGTCGGATCATTCTTGAACCGGCTGCACTGTTTGGGATCACCCTGGAAAACTCCTCGGACGAGTTTCCCGACGGCGTGGTCATTGCCTCGGTCGTTCCTGACTCTCCCGCTGCCCTTGCCGGGCTTCAGGCCGGCGATGTGATGACCACGCTCGACGGCCGGTGGACGACGAACGTGGCCGACGCCTACGCCGCCGCATCAAAAGTCGAACCCGGACAGGAAGTCGCGGTGATCGTCCGTCGAGAAGGCGAGGAGATCTCCCTCTCAATCACCCCGAAGGCCGGCTTCTGAGCGTCGATCGGCTCACGGTATCCAACCGTTTTCTTGCAACCCGAAGCGAGCCCTTGATCTCGCCTCGGGTCGTCTCATTCTGCGGGACTCAGGCACCGAACTTCTGAAGCCGGTTCGCATGGGCCATCGCCAGTGGCATGATGTGCTTGGCAAGAATCTGGCCGAGCCCGCCTCTCATGCACGGGCGCTCGCCGAAGCTCGTCACCTCGTCGGGGCGAACCGTCGCCGGAGCCCAGATCAAGAGCGGAACCGGGTGGAAGCTGTGCGACTTCATCCGGCTTGGCGTCGAGTGATCACCGGAAACGATTACGACATCGGGGTTCAAGGCCATCAAGGCCGGCAATTCCTTGTCGAGCGCCTCGATCACCTTGACCTTTTCGGCGAAGTTGCCGTCCTCGCCGGTGCTGTCGGTGTACTTGTAGTGGATGAAGAAAAAGTCGAAATTTCCCCACTGCTGCTTGGCCACCGCAAACTGATCGGCGATTGTCTTCCCCGGCTCCACCACGGTCATGCCCACCAGCTTCGCCAGACCGCGATACATCGGATAGACCGCGATTGCCGCTGACTTCAAGCCGTAGACGTCCTCCATTGTGGCAATGTCTGGGAACTTGGCGAACCCTCGCATCATCAAAAAGTTGGCAGGCTGTTCGTCCTTGAGAATCTCTTTCGCCTGACGGAGAAACTCGGCGGCGACTTTCGCCGTCTTCTCAGAACCGGGATCGGTCGCCTTCGGCTGTAACGTGTGCAGTCCGGTCTGGAGCGGGTCGGTATCGAGTACCTTGTCCCCGAGCCCTTCTCCTCGGAATCGGACGACCAGGCGATACTCTCGAACCGGCTTGACCAGAGTCTCCACCCCGTCGATCTTCACCCCTTCCGCCAACTTCGCCACCAGCGTCTCGCCCACTTCCGACGGAATCCGGCCCGCGCGGCGGTCGGTCACCCTCCCCTCAGCGTCAATCGTGCAGAAGTTTCCCCGAATCGCGACGTCCTGCGGACCGACCTCCACGCCGATCCCGAGCGCCTCGAGCACGCCTCGGCCGATCTGATATTCGATCGGGTCGAACCCGAACAGCCCCAGGTGTCCCGGCCCCGAGCCCGGCGCAATGCCGTGAGCGACTGGAATGCTTAACCCAACTGTTCCTTCCGTCGCCAGGCGATCGAGGTTCGGCGTATTCGCCTCCTCCAGTTCCGTTGGCCCGCCCGGCTCGATGGGCAATCCTCCCAGACCGTCAGCAATCAGCATGACGATCTTGGTCTTATTGTCGTCTCGGAGTTGCTTGATGAGTTCCTGCTGATTCATCGCGTGCGGGCTCTTTTTTTTGCGTTCGGCGCTGGGGTGATTCAGGGGTCGTTCAATCGCACCGGTGAGACGGCATTGTGACCTCCATCGACCCACAAGGTCAACTCGGCTCCTCTCCCCTTCGTTTTGCGGAACGACCGGGAACCTCCCTCTACCGATTCCTTGTCGGTTGTGCTAGAATTTCTTACATCGTCTCGGGAAACAGTCCGTTTCTCGATTCTGTCCTTCTACGACCGCTGACTTGCCTTGCCGAAGTGGCGGAATGGCAGACGCGCCGGACTCAAAATCCGGTCCCCGCAAGGGGGTGTGGGTTCGAGTCCCACCTTCGGTACTCGCGACGACACCGGCCGTCAGGTATGACGGCCGGTGTTTTTCCTTTTCCTTCCAGAGGCTTGCGGCGAGTCGCGTCTTCTCCTCCTTCGCCCGTCTCGCCGTCATCCTCGCTGACGGTCGATGACCCGGGAAGTCCCGGGGCGTCAGCCGTTTGGGCAAGCCCGGTTGCAAACCCTTCGGCCGGGGAGAGTACAGAGGGCGGGGCCGGCAGCCGGTCGACTTTGGACTCGAGATCTTCGAGCTGAAGGCGAGTGGAGGCGTTCACCGACAGGTTGAGTGTGCAGTGGCGGGCAATCAGCTGGCTTTGACCAGCGGGACGCCCGCCCGGTCCAGTGCGATGACGAGTTGGCTGCGGGGGGCGTGAAAGTCGAACGTCTCTCCCCACCCGTCCATGAAGAGGATCCTGGTGATTTCCAGGACGGCCTGATCGGGAAGGGGGCGATCCGACTCAACGGCGATCGGGTCGACGCCAGATCGGTCGTATGAGCCGGTTCATTGCTTCCCGAGGGGAATCAGAGACATTCCTCCCGGCTCCCTGGTGCTGGGAGTGACCTGCAAAGTAAACCGGCCGGCGGCCGAGGTGATGCGAGGTCGGATCGATCACGCCTGGCGGGATGACGTAGAGCAGGCCCGGCGTGCTCGCGCTGGAGACCTCACGATCACCCCGCCTCACATACCTGAAGGTTTTTCCCGAAAAAGGCCTCGGCCCCAGTTGGAAATGGATTTCCATCTTGGTGCGGGAAAGCCTGACCACCGGCTCCTCAATCGCATGGCGACCGGGGGCGCGATCGGAGTCCTCCGGTCGGACCGACCAGAGGGTCGCACCGAGCCCTGGCCCTGATCTCGCTCGTCCTCGGGTGCTTCGGGACCGCTCCCACCACCTTCACCCAGGTGATCGCCGAACCGACTCCTCACGAGAGTGTTCGACGCCATGTCCCCGCGTGTTCGAGGCCCACCTCGGGGCAAGGCCGACCCGAAAGTAACGTGGGGCACTGGCATGGTTCCTCGGCAGGCCATAGACTGTAAAGAAGGGGCACCTCTTTATTCATTGGGAAGCGGCACAGCCAGCGCCGTCCGGAAACCTTTCCCCCAGACGCCGACGCTCCCAGGAATTCTTGAGTATTCCCGGGCGGGGAGGCATCGATGGTCGATTCGAGAATCCCTGCAATCTTCGACGCCGTGCCCGATGCCCTCGTCGTGCTTGACGAGCAAGGGACCATCATTTGGCTCAATCCCGGCACGGAGTCGCTCTTCGGCTATCGCCGTGAGGAACTTCAAGGTCGTCCCGTGGAGACTCTGATTCCAGACGGGCTCCTGTACTCGGACCGGGGGGACAACGGCCGAGAGCCTCCGCGTCGACCCATTCGAGAGGCGACCGGGATCGAATTGCTCGGTCGGCGCAAGGACGGAGCCAACGTCCCCGTGGAGGTCCGAAGCAGTCGGGTTGAGGGGGATGAGCACCTCATCGTCTGCGTGGTCCGGGACATCACCGAGCCGAAGCGGGCCCAGGAGGAACTGGATCGCTTCTTCCGGCTCTCGCTCGACATGCTCTGCATTGCCGGGCTCGACGGCTATTTCAAGCGGCTGAATCCCGCCTGGCAACGCACGCTGGGCTTCACCGTCGAGGAACTACTGGCCGAGCCGTTCCTGAGCTTCGTCCATCCGGAGGACCGTGAGGAGACCCTGGCGGAGGTCCGGAGGCTTTCCTTGGGCGTCGACACCATTGCCTTCGAGAATCGCTACCGCTGCAAGAACGGTTCGTACAAGTGGATCCTCTGGAACGCGACCCCGTTCCTCCACGAGAGCCTGATCGTCGCCGTTGCCCACGACATCACCAATCGGAAGCGGGCCGAGGATCAACTCCGCGCACAGAACCTCCGCTTGCAGGAGGTCGCCCGCTCCGAACGCCAGGCTCACGAGGCGTTAAAGCAGGCTGAGGTCCAGTTGGTGCAGTCCGAGAAGCTCTCTGCGCTCGGCCAGATGGTGGCCGGCGTCGCCCACGAGATCAACAACCCGTTGGCCTATGTCAGCAACAACATCGCCGTACTCCGCCGCGACTTTGGCGACCTCCGAGACCTGGTGCGGCTCTATCACGAAGCCGAGGCCCTGTTCGATGAGCGGTGTCCCAAACTCGTGGCCCGCATTCGGGATCACGCCGATCGGATCGACCTCCCCTACATCCTGGCGAACGTCGAGGGGTTGATCAACCGCTCTGGGGAAGGACTCAAACGGATTCAGGGAATTGTTAAGGATCTCCGGGACTTCGCCCGCCTGGATTCGGGGGGGCTGAGTGAGGTCGACCTGAACGATTGCCTTCGCTCGACCGTGAACATCATCGCCGGCCGTGCCACGCAGCAGGGTGTGGAGGTGGTGCGAGACCTGGCCCCATTACCGTCGATCACCTGCGATCCGGGCAAAGTGAACCAGGTCCTCCTCAACCTGATGACCAACGCTTTGGACGCCTGTCCTGAAGGAGGCACGATGACCCTGCGGACCCGGCCCGCCGCCGGAGGCGTGGAGATTCACGTCATCGACACCGGACAGGGCATCGACCCGGCAATCCGGGGCAAGGTCTTCGACCCGTTCTTCACGACCAAGCCCCTCGGCAAGGGGACTGGCCTGGGGCTGAGCATCAGTTATGGAATTGTCCGGGACCACAGCGGCGAGATCACCGTGGAGTCGGTCCCCGGTCAGGGAACGCACTTCACAATCAACCTGCCTTCGGCGCCGCAGGGGGTCGTCCCCCCACCCAACCCATCAATTCCGATCAGCAAGTATAAGCAGAACTGAATTTTCATTCGCATCCCTTCGATGCCCGACTCAAGTTGGACGAGAAGGTTCGGATTGTCGTCACCCGAGATCCCCTTCCCCTTGCATCCACCACTGGCGACTGTGGACAATTCCTTTCCTTTTCATTCGGCACGGTGTATGGCCGCCGACCCTCGATGTCCAAATCCTCGTCGGTCGGGCGGATCGTCCCCTCTCAGGAAAGCACCGTTCACCGCCACCAGGGTGACGAAGTGGAGCGGCTGATCGAAGCCGATCCCCCGCCGGGGCAGTCTTGCCCACCTCGGCAAGGCCACTGACGATCCCGCCGCAGCGGGTGAAGGATGCACGGGGCGAACTTGAGGATCGGTGAAGAAAAGGTACGATCACGTCCTTTCCCCAATAACTATGACAGTTGACCAGGCACTTGACATGGAGCGCTCTGATCACGCTTTCAGGGAAAGAAATCTGGAGCGGGAGGGGACTCGACCTTCCCTTTGGATGCAGCACGAGTTCAGGTCGAGCGATCTCCCGCAACGTGTGGTCAGAAAACCAAGATGAAAGCGAGAAAAACACGCTTCGCCGACCTCAAGATCTGGTCCCGTCAAGGGAGTGTGGGTTCGAGTCCCACCTTCGATATTGACCCACTGAGAGACACTCAGCGGGCCTTCTGTTATTGATCTGTCGCTCGTGTCTCGAGGCAACGCGCGGTGCGAAACCCCTGCGTCTCTTGCCGTGGTTCGCTGATTCACGAGGATCAGACGGGCCAGGTCCGAGTGACGAGCTTGGCAATCTCGATGTAGACCGGAATGCCGATCGTCACGTTATAGCTGAAAGTCAGTCCCAGTGACGCGGCCAGAGGAAGCGTCGGGCTGGCCTCGGGAATCGCCAGCCGTTGCACTGCCGGGACGGCAATGTACGAGGCGGCGCCGCAGAGAACGGCAAAGAGGGCATAGGTCCCCAGATCAAATGGTTCGCCCAGGGCCATCGAGTAAGCATGCGCCACTCCGATGCCGATGGACGCAAAAACGTTTGGCGCAAGCAGGCCGAAGGCAATAAACGAGGGGCCAGCGACCTTCAGATCTTTGAGCTTCTTCGACGCGGTCATCCCCATTTCCAGAAGGAACAGGCAAAGCAGGCCTGGGAACAAGTCAAGGAAGACGCGGTCGTCAGGACTGGTCACGTCGGTCCCCTGCAACCGGCTCACGAAGCCGATCAGAATGCCGGCGAACAGCAGGTAAATCCCGGGGTTCAAGAAGACCTCGTGCAGCAACTCCTTGCTAAACAGACCAGGCTGCCGTCCTTTGGGGGAAGGGGTTTGCACGCTCGATTGAACCGTATGGTGGCCGTGAGCGTGTTCTTCGTGCTCAACGTATCCCCGTTCCAGGGCCATCTTCTCCTCGTCTTCGACCTCCAGTTCGTGTTGGAGCTCGTAAGCTAGATCGTGCGGCTTCGCGGGACCGGGGGAGTAGCCTGGCTCGTCGGCCGTGTTCCCCTCCTGATCCATGCCCCGCTTGCGGAGCATTCCGACGAGGACCAGCGCGACGAGACATCCGGGAATCTCCATGATCGCGAGCATCACCGGCATATAAGGCGCATACGCCAGGTTCAGCGAGGCGAGCACGCCGAGGCAGGTAACAAACGTGCCGGCCGAATCCGATCCGTAGTATCCTGCCACCGTCGCAGCGTCGATCCGACGCAGTCGGGTCAAGGTCCTCAGCATGACGAAGGCAAGCAGGCCAATGCTCAGGTTCGTTACGAAGCCGACCCCCATGAAGCCCAAGGCCGTTCCAATCGACGAGCTGTCAAGTTCTGCCAGCTCCTCGCCGCCGTGCCAGCCGATGGCAATGAGCAGGTAAATTGTCAGACCTTGATAAATCACATAAGGGAATTCAAACTTCACGCCCAGCAGCGGAATCAAAAAGCCGGCGTAGAAGAACAGCAGCAACGGCTTGAACAAGTTATGTCGGAAGTTCTCCCAGAACTCGCCGACCATCCCGGCCGGAGGGTCCTCGACGGTGATTCGCGTCGGGACTCCCTGCGAATGAACGACTGTTAGGGGCTGTCCCGGCCTCAGGTCATCAAACCCGATCCGCTGGCCGCCGAAGTGCCGAACGATCACCTCTTGCGAAACGGGGAAGGTGATCGGTTCGGTGGCACCCTGCTCCTCGATGACGAGGGTTCTGGCCTCGGTGTCGATGGCGCGGATGACACCGATCACCTCGTTCTCGACTCGAATCGCTGCTGCCACCACGTCATCGTGGACCACGACGTTCGTCCCCACCTCCAGGTGGTCCAGGTCGATCCCCTGTCGCCCATGAACTTCGATTGCCGTGGAGGGGGTGATCGTGACGGTGACCTCGCGTCCGGTGCCCGCTTGCACCACGATCACCGACTTGGCGTCCCGATCGACCTCTTTGACCGTCCCGATCAAATCAGCGCCAAGGGAAGGGCTTGCACCCGTCACTCCTGCCATCACCAGGATCAAGACCCCAACCACGAGGCTCCGCAAGCGAATCATTCGGATCATCACCGCAGCACTCCTTGACTTGAAATGGGCACGACCGAAGCGAATCGGTTTAGGCTACGCGCCGCTCCCGAGACGCCGAGAACGGCCCCAACGCAACGCACCGAGAATCCAGGTCGAAACGCGGCACGCGACGGGACGAGTCCACGAGCGTACCGATCGTGTCATGGTCGATCCCACGCAGCGGTCCCCGAGCGGGCCGCGACGGGGCGGAGCGAGCAAGGAAGGACGCCGGGCGCATCAACGACGGCGTTGACGCGGGGCGATCAGGGCTGCTCTAGCAGCGGAGTCGAGTTACCGGCCGTCGAGAACAGACCGGCGAAATGGTGCAACGACGTGCCGATGCCTGGTGATGCGCATCGATCGGGAGAATTGCCAGCGGTACAAGTCCGTCAGAGCCAGAACCGCTCGATTCTTCTTCCGATTCCGACGCAGTGGCGAGGACTGACTCCTCCACACCCGCTTGGGAGCCCTCGGAGGGCGACCCAGAGACCGGCCGCTCCCAGCCAAGCACGTACTCGTCGGCGATCACGGTCTGCGGGATGTGGTCCTCAAGCTCAACAACGAACTCCCTCCCGCTAATCAGCGAGAGGAGTACGGCAAGCCAGAGGAAAACCACGCGACCACTCATGAAATGGTGGGTCCAAACCGTGGAGGAGGAGGAGAGGCTTCAGAGAATAGCGCACAAGTCAAATCTAGGGAAGATGAGATCACCGCGTCAAGGTGCGATCGAACGGTCTTCGCTCCTTCACGCTCGAAACCACGCAATCCGAGAAGTCATGACTGGAAATGGTGTGACGTCCGTTGGCAATCCGTCCGGGCATCATCCACTCAACCCGGCCGAACAGGGGAGTCTTGCGAGAACTGTCCACCGGCCTCACAATTCGATCCCCGTGACTCGGAGCGTGGGCTTCAGGTCCAACCTCGGGACGTCTTGCTGTTCGATGAGCATCGGAGTTTCGTTTCCATGAGTGATCGCATTATCATGCGGACGGGAGAGGCCCTGGTCGAAGGCGATGAGGATTATCTGGCCGCCGAGCCCGAGGTTGTCATCGGTGAGCTTGACGGCCCCGTTGGCCACGCACTGGCCAACCTGATTGGTGATCAGGTGAAGGGGCATACCAAGGTGTTCGCCATCCTCAACAGCGATATCCAGGTCCGCCCTGTGACCGTAATGGTCAGCAAGGTCACGGTCAACAACGCCCGATACACCAACATCCTGATGGGAACAGTCCAGGCGGCCATCGCCAATGGTGTGCTCGACGCCGTCCGGGCGGGCGACCTTCCCAAAGCGAAGGTCAACGATCTCGGAATCATTTATTCCGTCTGGCTCGACCCGAGTGTTTCTGACGTCGAATCGCTCGACCACGACGCTCTCTTCCGCATCCACCGCGAGGCCACGGCCAAGGTCATCCGCAAGGCTATGAAGCACGAACCTTCCATCGACTGGTTGCTAGAGAATCAAGACAAGGTTGAGCATTTCTATCACCGCCTCGGGCTCGACGGTGAGTTGTAATTGTTGATCTACACCAGAATTGCGATCGTCCTTCGGGGATTCGGGGCCTGATCGGTTGACTCGGTCGAGCCCCTGAGCCTCTTGCGTTTCAGGACACTCATACCTTGTGCGAAGCCAATTCGTACGACACCATGAAACAAAGGAGCATCGCGGCCGGGCAATGCCGCGATCGGCCCGTAACGCCCGTATTTTTTCGATCGAGTTCTCCGGATCGGACCGCCTCAACTCCCCCCGCGTCGCCCCGCCCACGAGCGCTCCGGAGTCGGGGTTTCCCTCTGGTGATCATTCGGGCCAGTCTCCGTACCCACCGCTCTGCGCGAGGATCGTGCGATGTCCCGACCGTTCTCCCGACCGACCGCCATGCTCGGCGCGTCGGCCGCCGTCGTCTTGGCTCTCCTTCTGGGAGGAGCCGTCCTACCCACGCAGGACGAAGGCGGGTTTGAATCCCTCTTCAATGGCAAAGATCTCTCCGGATGGGAGGGTAACCCGGCTCTCTGGTCCGTGGAAGACGGCCTGTTGACGGGTCGAACCTCCGCCGACTCACCGCTTCAATATAATCAGTTCTTGATTCACCGCGGCGAGCCTGTCCGGAATTTCGAGCTGCAAGCTACCTTCCGCCTCATGGGCGACAATAATTCCGGCGTCCAGTACCGCAGCAAGCAGCTCCCCGACGCGGGAAGCTTTGTCGTCGGCGGCTACCAGGCCGACATCCATCCGAACCCCGCCTACAACGGAATGCTCTACGACGAGCGCGGACGCGGCATCGTGGCTCAGAGCGGCCAGCGCGTCGTCGTCACCGCGGACGGTGAAAAGAAAGTTGAGGGCCGGACCGAATCCGAACGCCCCGAACTCGACCTCAGTGACTGGAACGAGCTGACGATCATCGCCCGAGGCAACACACTCGTCCACAAGCTCAACGGCAAGACCGTCGCCGAGATCACCGACAATCAGGAATCTGAGCGTGAGCTGGAAGGAATCCTCGCCCTTCAGGTCCACGCCGGTCCTCCCATGACCGTCCAGTTCAAGGACATCAAGCTCCGACGCTTCGACGACGCCGACGCCCAGGCTGCTGCGGCTCCCGCCCGAAAGAAGGCCCGCCGCAAGGTTCAGGTTCCCCCTCCCGGTCAGAAGGCGACCGACGCCGATCTGCTCAAGGTCGCCGACGGCTTCAAGGTCGAGCTGCTCCACTCCGTCCCGGCCGAAACACAGGGCTCCTGGGTTTCGATGGCCGTCGATCCCGAAGGACGCCTCATCGTTTCCGACCAGTACGGCAAGCTGTTCCGCGTCACCGTCCCCCCGATCGGCGAGGGCGGCGAGGTCGTCGTCGAGCCGATTGACGTGAACATCGGCGAAGCTCAGGGTCTGCTCTGGGCTTTCGACAGTCTCTACGTGATGGTCAACCGAGGTGGCCAGTACGAGAGCGGCCTCTATCGGGTCCAGGACACCAACGGCGACGGCGATCTCGACACGGTCACGCAGCTTCGCCAGCTCCAGGGCGGCGGCGAGCACGGTCCCCACGCCATTATCCCCAGCCCCGAGGGAGATGCCCTGTTCGTCATCTGCGGCAACGCCACCCAGCTGACCAACTTCCAGGCCACCCGCGTTCCCCCCGTCTGGGGAGAAGATCACCTCTTGCCCCGGATGCCCGACGGAAACGGCTTCATGGCCAACGTCCTCGGCCCCGGAGGGGCGATCTACAAGGTCGATCCCGCCGGCGAGACCTGGGAACTCATCTCCGTCGGCTACCGAAACCCCTACGACATCGCCTTCAATCGCCAGGGAGAGTTGTTCACCTACGACGCCGACATGGAGTGGGATATCAACACCCCTTGGTATCGGCCGACTCGCGTCAACCATGCCGTCAGCGGTTCCGATTACGGCTGGCGCAACGGTACCGGCAAGTGGCCGTCCTATTACCTCGATAGCCTGCCCGCCGCCGTCGACATCGGCCCCGGCTCTCCCACAGGCATCGTCTTCGGTTATGGGGCGAAGTTCCCCGAGAAGTATCAGAACGCCCTCTACATCTGCGACTGGAGCTACGGGAAGCTCTACGCCGTGCATCTCGAACCCGATGGCTCCTCCTACACCGGCACCGCCGAGGAATTCATCACCGGCACCCCCTTGGCGCTGACCGACCTGGTCATCAATCCCAAGGACGGCGCGATGTACTTTGCCGTCGGGGGGCGTCGGACCACGTCCGGCCTCTACCGCGTGACCTACGACGGAGACGAATCGACTGCCCCCGCCGCCGTGGCCGACGACTCCGGCTCCGAACTCCGTGCCCTTCGAAAGCAGCTCGAAGCCTTCCTGGGCCGACAAGATCCGGCCGCCATCGACCTCGCCTGGGAGAACCTCGACCACGACGATCGCTTCGTTCGCTTCGCCGCCCGGGCGGCCCTCGAGTTCCAGGACCCGGGCGCCTGGTCCGATCGTGCCCTGGCCGAAGAAGACCCCCGAGCCGCGACGAACGCCCTGCTCGCCCTCGTCCGCGTCTCGGCTCCTGACCCCTTCCACCGCCGCCCGACCGATCCTCCGGTCGACATGCTCTTGAAGCAGCGGGTTCAGGACGCCCTCGACCGCGCGGCCCAGTCTTGGGATGAACTCAGCTATTCCGAGAAGCTCGACTTGCTTCGGGTCTACTCGGTCTTCTTCAATCGCATGGGACCGCCCGACGACCGGACCCGAGCCGAACTCATCGCCCGCTTCGATGCCGTCTACCCGGGTTCCGGCGTGGAGTTGAACACCGACCTCGGCCGGTTGCTCGTCTATCTCCAGTCGCCGACCGCCGCGCCCAAGACTGTCGCCTTGCTCGAAGCGGCCCCAACGCAGGAAGAACAGATCGACTACGCCATGATGCTCCGCAAGCTCCAGCCCGGCTGGACTCCCGAGCTTCGCGAGCGCTACTTCCGCTGGTTCCTCAAAGCCGCGAACTACCGAGGCGGTTCGAGCTTCGCCAACTTCGTCCGTAACATCAAGAACGAGGCCGTTGAAGCCCTCACCGAAGCCGAGCGCGTTGCGCTCCAGCCCATCATCGAGGCCCAGCCCGAAGCCGCCAAAATCGCGACCGTTCAGCGCCCGTTCGTCAAAGAATGGTCGCTTGAGGAACTGACCGGCTTGATCGAGGACGGTCTGGGAGGCGGACGCGACTACGACCGTGGTCGCCGTCTCTTTGCCGAGACCTCTTGCTTCTCCTGCCACCGATACGCCGGGGAAGGGGGGGCCGTCGGCCCCGACCTGACCGGCATTGCCGGGCGTTTCAGCCCTCGCGACCTCCTTGAGTCGATCCTCGTCCCGAGCAAGGAGGTCAGCGACCAGTACTCCGCCGTCATGATCGCCACCGACGACGGCCGGGTTGTCACCGGTCGGATCGTCAACCTTAACGCCGACAACCTCATGATCATGACCAACATGCTTGAACCCAACGCCCTCGAAGGCGTGGCCCGCTCTCGGATCGAGGAGATGCAGGCCTCCCCCGTTTCCATGATGCCCGAGGGCCTGCTCAATACCCTGGAGCAGGACGAGATCCTCGACCTCCTCGCCTACCTCCTCTCCCGAGGAGACCGCGAAGCCGAGATGTTCGACTGACCCGTTCGTGTTCGCGAGTGCGGTTCCTCCACGCCCAGACCGGGTTTCGACCTTCTGACCCGGTCTGAGGCCACCCCTTTCCTTGCCACACTTGGGTGAATGGATTGAGAAGCGGGCGATCACGACTCGCTTGAGAACGGACCTTAGCCTCCCTCTCCCCCGCACGCGGGGGAGAGGGTTGAGGTGAGGGGGCAGTCCTTCACGCTTTCGCCCACAACGTCATGGTCCCCCTCATTTACCACCCCCGCTTCAACATCACGGCCTTCGGTCTGGAGCGGCTCCATCCCTTCGATAGCCAGAAATACCGCCACATCCATGACGCCCTCGTCGCCCGGGGCCTCAGACGCCCCAGCGACTTCACCAGGCCGAGCCCCGTTACCCAGGCCGACCTCCTGAAGGTCCACACCCCGGAATATCTGCGGTCCTTACGCCGCTCCGAAGTCCTCGCCCGCATCCTGGAAGTGCCCGTCGTCCGGCGGATTCCCACCTGGTTGCTGGACCGGCGGGTCCTTCGTCCCATGCGATATGCCGTCGGCGGGACGCTCCTTGCTTGCCGACTGGCCCTGGAGCACGGGGTCGCCATCAACCTCGGCGGCGGCTATCACCATGCGGGTTCCGACCGGGGCGGTGGCTTCAGTGCCTATGCCGACGTGCCCCTGGGAGCCTTGATCCTTCATGAGGAGGGACGAATCGGTCGCGTGCTGGTCGTCGATCTCGACGTTCACCAGGGGGACGGCACTGCCTCCGTCTTCCGGAACTGGTCGTGGGCATCGATCCTCGACCTTTACGAGGACGACCTCTTCCCGTTCCCGAAGGAGCCAGTGGACGTGCCATTGCCGGTGCCGGCTGGGTTGTCGGGGATCGAGTATCTTGACATCGTCCGGGACCACCTGCCCGGTTCCTTCGACGCCCATCGACCCGATCTGATCATCTACAACGCTGGCTCCGACCCCTTCGAGGGGGACCCACTGGCCCGGCTTCGGCTCTCGGGGAACGACCTTGCCGAGCGGGACTTGCTGGTGGTCACTATGGCCCGGGAGCGGGGCATCCCCGTGGCGATGGTGCTCTCAGGCGGCTATTCCCCGCAGTCCTGGCGCATCCACACCGATGCCATTGAGGGCATCCTGACAAGGTTCGACCCGGCATGAGCGATCGGCCATCCAGCGGGACCAGGGCCTTGTCCCGCTGGTCACGATCCTCAAGCTGCCCCGAGATGGAGAACATCGGTTCAAGAACGATTATGTCGCGGCGCCTCAAGCAAGTCCACGGTTGCCCCAGTTCCAGGACCACCGTCCGATGCTTGCGTGCTTGTGGCCTTTGCGGATGCTGCCAACCCTGAACTGGATTGCTGAGAAATGAACAGTCCGGATGATCGGGCTAGTTGCGAGCAATTGCCCTGATTGGCCTCAACGGGCACCTCCGGCAAGAACGGCGCAGAGTCCGATGGCGGTCCGTTTTCGGTTGGCCTCTCAAATCCTTCTCCACATCCCTTCCTGAGAAATCAACTGACTTCCGCCATCTTCAAGTGACTGCCGACGCTCCGATTCTCGATGATATCGTTGGAGTCGGTTCGCCTTCTCGTCCCTCGACTTCGTTCCGGCGACCTACTGCCATGCCCTGCATCCACTCACCTTGGCCAATGCAACCTCAGAAAGTTCCTCTCGGTCATCGCGATCCCACCCTGATCATCTTGGTTCAACCTTGATCCACCATAGAATTCCCGAAACGAACAGATGATCCGTGTCATAACCCTCGAAGCCTCAGACAAATACGATCCACAGGGTCTGCGCACTCTTGGCGCACCCGACGGCGCACCCCAGGCGCACCGACTTGCGCACCCTGATCGCGCCGAACCGAGAAGACCGGGCGCACGAGGTCGCGCACTTCCGGCGCACCAGGACGGTTCCCCACCCGTGGTCGAGGCTCGCCGTGGTTGTCGTCCCGGAAACGTCATCCCGACTCAGAGGGCGGCCTCAGTCCCATCAAAGCCCGGTCGGACGCATGGCTCAGTGCGCCCGCACCATTCCCGAAACGAATCGAGGCCATCTGTCGTAACACAATACCTCATAAGGGAATATGCTCGAATGCTCGTCTGGCCACGCGGCGCACCGGGAGCGCACCCGACAGCGCACCGCAGCGCACCGGGAGGCCAATCCTCCGCCCGAGCCCTTCACCCGGCGCAAACGCTATGCTTCCGATCCTCCCTCAAATTGAGGGTGCCGAGTCGCCCCCGGATCGGGATAATACGATCTCTCAGAACCGCCCTTTTTGATTTCGACTTCCTCTCCGACTCGATTTGGCTGGAGCACACGGATGACGTTTCTTTCCGACCGTGACCCCGAGGTCTTTGACGCCATCGTTGCCGAGGAACGCCGCCAGCGCGACGAGCTGGAGCTGATCGCCTCGGAAAATTACACCAGCCGGGCCGTGATGGAAGCCGTTGGGTCGGTCCTCACCAACAAGTACGCCGAAGGGCTCCCGGGTCGCCGCTACTACGGCGGTTGCGAGCACGTCGACACGACCGAACGCCTTGCGATCGCACGCGCCAAGCAACTGTTCGGAGCCGATCACGCCAACGTCCAGCCGCACTCCGGGGCCTCGGCGAATCTGGCTGTCTACTTCGCTGCCCTCGAAATCGGCGACACCGTGCTGGCGATGGACCTGGCCCACGGCGGCCACCTGACCCACGGCATGCCCCTGAACTACTCCGGACGCTGGTACCAGACCATCGGCTACGGCGTCGATCGTGACACCGAACGGCTCGACTACGACGCCATCGCCCGCCTGGCCCACGAACACCGGCCGAAGCTCATCCTGGCCGGAGCCAGCGCCTACTCCCGGATCATCGATTTCGATCGCATTGCCGAGGTTGCCCGCGACGTCGGGGCCCTGTTCATGGTCGACATGGCCCACATCGCCGGCCTGGTCGCCTCGGGATTGCACCCCAACCCCGTCCCAGTGGCCGACTTCGTCACGTCGACGACGCACAAGACCCTGCGAGGCCCCCGAGGCGGGATCACCATGTGCCGCGCCGACTGGGCCAAGAAGATCGACATGGCGGTCTTCCCCGGCCTTCAGGGCGGCCCCCTCGAACACGTCATCGCCGGCAAGGCCGTTTGCTTCGGCGAGGCCCTGTCCGACGACTTCAAGGCTTATTCTGCCCAGGTCATCGCCAACGCCCGGGCCCTCGGCGAGGAACTTGCCCGCGGCGGCTTCCGGCTCATCTCGGGAGGGACCGACAACCACCTGATCCTCATCGACGTCTCCACCAAGGGTCTCACCGGCAAGATCGCCGAGGCCGCACTCGGCCGTGCCGGGATCACCGTGAACAAGAACCTCATTCCGTTCGATCCCCGCAAGCCGCTCGACCCGAGCGGCATCCGGATCGGCACCCCCGCCCTCACTACCCGAGGGATGAAGGAAGATGCCATTCAGCAGGTCGGATCCTGGATTGTCGCCGCGCTCGATGCCCCGGACGACGAATCCCTCATCCATCGAATCCGGGGAGAGATCGCCGAGTTTACCCGCGATTACCCGGTACCAAGCGACACCCCTGCCCCCGCCACCGTCTGATGTTCTCCCCGCCGGATGGCGAGACTCCTTCGCCATCCGGTGGCCTCGACTCCGTAATCTTTCGCGAGTCGCTGAAGTTTGTCCGTTCGGTCGCCGTTCAAGCCAGTCCGTTCTTTCTCAATCTGAAGATCCTGAGTTTTGTGTCGTCCTGACGCTCTATGAGGCGACCAGGGAGTTCGCTCATACCTGACCGCATCCGTTGCGACCAATCGATCTGGAAAGTTGACCATCATGCAAATCATGGCTAAGATTGCGAACATTCGAAGTTCATCGTGTCGGATCGAGGTCGAACCATGACGGTCGAAGCGCCCCCGAATCTGAAGGTGGATCTGGCGGAAGCGAGCCAACGATTGGAATCCGCTTCGGCCTGGGAGGTCCTCCGCTGGTCGGTTGAGACCTTCGGGTCGAAGCTGACCATGGCCACCGCGTTCGGTCCTGAAGGATGTGCGATCCTCCACATGTTGTCGCACGTCGATCCTGATCGACAGGTCCGCGTCTTCAACCTCGATACCGGCTACCAGTTTCCCGAAACGCTTCGCCTCCGCGACCGCATTGCCGAGCGCTACGGGATTGAGGTCGAACTGGTCCGGGCCGACTCAACCGTCGCCGAATTTGAGGCTGCCAATGGTGGTCCGGTCTACTCGCGAGAGCCGGATCGCTGCTGCTTCGAGCGGAAGATCGTACCGCTGCGCCGCGCGGTGGTCGGTTACGACGCCTGGATTTCCTCCATCCGCGCCGATCAGTCGGATCACCGAGCGAAAGCGAATGTGGTCGGCTGGGATAAGAAGTTCGACCTGGTGAAGGTCAATCCCTTGCTTCGCTGGTCGCGTCGGGATGTCTGGGCGTTTGTCGTGGCCAACTCGATCCCGTACAACCCCCTGCACGATCAGGGCTATCCTTCCATTGGCTGCTGGCCGTGCACACGTCCGGTCGCTGAAGGGGAAACCGACGAACGAGCCGGCCGCTGGGCGGGGCAGGCCAAAACCGAATGTGGATTGCACTCGCTCGACAGTAGCCAACTCTAACTCGGGACGCTCGGTTCGGTCTTGATTGTCACACCCCCAGAAATTCGCGTACGAGTCTCGACGCATCTTTCGTATCCGCTGACTGCCGATGAAACTCTCCGCGAAAGCCGAATATGCCTGTCTGGCAATGCTTGCCCTCGCCCGTCATCGGCCTGACGAACCCCCGATGCGCATCCGGGAAATCGCCGAAAGCCAGGGAATTCCCGAACGCTATCTCGTCCAGATCTTGCTCCATCTCAAAGGAGCTGGTCTGGTCTCCAGCGTCCGAGGCGCGTCAGGAGGCTACCGGTTAACGAAGTCTCCTGATCGGATCTCGATCGGTGAAGTCCTGCTCGCAATTGATGGGCCCGAAGAACCACACCGAGAGCCCCAGGCTCCCGAGGCCCGGGCGCTCGCCTCGGTCTGGGAGGAGATTCGACGCGCCGAGCAATCCGTGCTCGAACGAATCACCCTGGCCGATGTCGCCGAGCGGACGGCGCCCCGAGACTGGGTCATCTGATGCCAATCCTCGACACTCCTGCATCGCTTGGCATCGCATCTGGTGACCTCGCTTTGTTACGATTCTCAATTGTTCTTAATTGGTTCGACTCCCCTTGAGGAGTCTTTCAGAAGGAGACCCTGACGATTTCTGCCTCGACTTCCCACCCTGGTCCCAACACCCCCTATGGCGGATCGCTGGTTGACCTGATCGTCGATGAAGCCCGCGCCGCCGAAATGCGGGCAACCTCTCAAGATTATCCGAGCCTGACGCTCGACGAACGTGGTCTCTGCGACCTGGAATTGCTGGCCACAGGCGGCTTCTCGCCGCTTCAGGGCTTCATGGGCAAGGCCGACTACGAACGCGTGGTCGCCGAAATGCGCCTTGCTGACGGAACCCTCTGGCCCTTGCCTGTCACCCTGCCCGTCGATCCCTCACAGGGTGTGACCGAAGGCAAGCCGTTGGCCCTGCGAGACATCTACGGCAACCTGCTCGCCTTCCTGCATGTCGAGGAAATCTACGCGTACGACAAGGAGGCCGAGGCCAAAGGGGCTTATGGCACCACCGACGCCAAGCACCCTTCGGTCGCCTACCTGAACCGCCAGCCCGGCTACTACGCCGCCGGTAAGCTGGAAGTCATCCGCGTCCCGCCGCATTACGACTTTGTCGAACTCCGCAAGACACCCGCTGAGGTCCGAGCCCACTTTACCGAGAAGGGCTGGGAGAAGGTTGTTGCCTTCCAGACCCGCAACCCCTTGCACCGGGCCCACGAAGAACTGACCAAGCTTGCGGCCAAGCAGGTTGGCGGCGGCCTTCTCATTCACCCGGTTGTCGGCGTCACCAAGCCGGGCGACGTGGACCACTTCACCCGCGTTCGCTGCTACCGAGCCCTGGTGGACGACTACTACGACGAGAACGCGGTCGTCCTCAGCCTCTTGCCGCTTGCCATGCGGATGGCCGGCCCTCGTGAGGCCCTCTTCCACGCGATCATCCGCCGCAACTTCGGCTGTACTCACCTGATCGTCGGCCGAGACCACGCCGGCCCCGGCAATGACTCCTCGGGCAAGCCCTTCTACGGGCCGTACGACGCCCAGGAATTCATGCAGAAGTATGGCGATGAAATCGGCATGGGCATGGTCGATTTCAAGTTGATGGTCTACCTGCCCGACGAAGACCGCTACTGCGCCGTCGATGAGGTCCCCGAGGGGGTCAAGACCGCCAACATCTCCGGCACCCAGGTCCGCGACGACTACCTCGCCAAGGGCGTTCCCCTTCCCGACTGGTTCAGCCGCCCCGAGGTGGCTGAGATCCTCCGCGAAACGAACCCGCCGAAGTTCAACCAGGGGTTGACAATCTGGTTCACCGGCCTCTCCGGCTCGGGCAAGAGCACGATCGCCCACGCTCTGACCGAGCGCCTGGCCGAATACGGTCGCAACGCCTCGATGCTCGATGGCGACGAGATCCGGACCCACCTGTCGAAGGGGCTCGGCTTCAGCAAAGAAGATCGAGATACGAACATTCGTCGGGTCGGTTACGTTGCCGGCCTGGTTGCCCAGCACGGCGGGACGATCCTCTGTTCGGTGATCAGTCCGTATCGCGAGACGCGCGACGAAGCCCGCAAGATGTCGAAGGGGAATTTCGTCGAGGTCTTCTGTGACACTCCGCTCGACGTCTGCGAGCAGCGCGACGTGAAGGGCCTCTACGCCAAGGCCCGCAACGCCGTCGCCTCTGGCAAGCCGATGGGCTTCACCGGGGTGGACGACCCGTACGAGGCCCCCTTGAACCCCGAGGTCACGCTTGATACCAGCAAGCTCTCGGTCGAGCAGTGCGCCAACGAGATTATTGAAGCCCTGCTGAAGCTCGGCTACATCTTGCCTCACGGCCACCGTTGATTCGAGGATTGATCCGAGCCGGGTCATCGACAAAACGATCCGGCTCGGGTAAAGTTCTCCGCATGCTCCGAAGTGCCTGAGAATCCTCAGACCCTCCGGATCTTCGCAACGAGGAAGGGAAGCCGCTTCAGAGGACCACGGAGGGTCCGCCATGTCTCATCCGACATCGTCTCCTCCTTCAGCCTTTACGAAATCGGTTGGTCCGACCTCTTCCGAGGTTGGAACTCTGACTCGTCTCGATCGGCTCCAGGACGAGCCTTGCCGGCTCGACCTGTGGGCTGATTGGTGTGTCCGTCGCGTCTTGCCGTCAGGAACGGGGCTCCTCTGCCTCGCAATGTTTGCGAGCTGGGTGCCCCACTACCTGACCTGGCCCTGGTGGCCTGACCTCGATACCAACGCCGCCATGGCCCTGGCATGGTCCCAGGGGGTTCTGCCCTACCGCGACGTCGCCGCCTTCGCATTCCCTGGGCAAATTCTCCTGTTCCGCGGGCTGATCGCGGTCTTCGGCCCAGGAAAATCCTGGCCCATCTATGCTCTGGATGCTGCCATGGTTTGCGGACTGGGGCTTGTCCTGGTCCTCTGGTCCCGACGGCACTTTCACCGGAGCTGGCCGGGGCTCGTCAGTTTTACGGCATTGCTTGGATATCTCGCAAACCTGAACTTCTCCCTGGTCGCTCAGCGAGACTGGCAGGCAATGTGGTTCATTGCACTGGCTCTGCTCTCACCGACGACTTGGCCAGGACGATGGGGGCGAACGGCTTCAGCGTTTGCCACTGCGGCTGCCTTCGCGTTTCGGCCTCATGTCATCGTCTTTGTTCCTGCACTGCTCTGGGCTGTTGCGGAGTCGAGTCGAGGGGAAAGACTCTCCTCGGCGGTTCGATGGGTGCTGCTTGTGGGTTGCGGAGTGGTTCTGGCGTTTTTACCGCTCATCATTCAAGGAAACTTTGATGATTTTTTGCGAGGGATTCGGCTTGCCTCCTATGGGAGCCGCTACAATCGAGCGACGCCGACGGGGATGATTGGAGGAGTGATCCGACAGGTCACTGAGCTACGATGGCTCGCTGTTCCTCTGGTTGTTGGCTTACTGTCAAGGTCGAGCAGCCCCACGATCCAACGCGAGTCGCGAATCTGGCTGCTGGCCGCGATCGGAGTGCTGGCGTACAAGCCGCTGCATCCCTTTCCGCATGATTATCTTGACCACCCTCGATGGGTTGTCTGGTCGGTCATGCTTGGACTGCTCGCGGCGAATGTCCTGTGCCAGAGGCGGTTGTCCGGACAACTCCGACTGGCTCTCAGCGTGATTGTGGTTGCGGCCGCCGTACCTGCGAAGCCAGCGTTTTGTGACCCGCGAGCTGCCCTGGCGGCGATCGTCGATCGCGAGGACGATCAGGTCTCAGCTCCTCCTGGGTATGTTCACCACATGACTGCGTACCAGGAGAAGCTTTACCCCTGGGTCGATTACCGAAATGCGATCGACCATCTCCGGAACGAGTTTGGAGCCTCGACCAAAGTTGCGAACCTGCTGAGCTATCAGCTTTCGGCCGTAGGGGTTGCCGGGCGTTTGCCAGTGTTTCGGAATGAATCGGGACTGCTCTGGAAAAGTCAGGTTGGCTGGGATGATTGCGTGTTTCTCGATCAGCTTGAAACTACCGTTGATTCGGTCGTGATCTGGTCGCCGAACGTGGAAGGACCTGAGCCGGACCTGATCTCACCGGCAATGATCGAGGCGGTCCACAGGTGGTATGAGCCGGATCGGAGCTTTGGAAAGATCGAGGTTTGGAAACGAAAAGGAGATATCGGGACGAATCGGAGTAAGTGAGTCTTATCGGTCACTCAAGAATCGTTGATACCAGAGGAGAAGGCGTTCCAGGTCGTTTAGCTCCTCAAGTTCGGATCTTCGATCCACCATCAGAGCTGGCTTTGATGTAATAATGTCTTCAACCCCTCGATTGACGAAGGTCACAAATTGGTTCGGATCGCTGACCGACCAAACATGGACTGTTCGGTTGCGTCGCCGGGCTCGGGCGATGAAATCGTCTGTCGCGAGGACATCACGAACACTGAGAAAATCGAGATCGAGGCGGGTGGGATCGCCGACGGCTTCGAACACGATGAAGCCGACACGCATATCAGGATTCTGGCGACGAACCTCGACGAGCGCCGGGTAGGAAAGGGTCGAGATGTAACAACGCTGCTGCGCTTGCTTCACATTGATCGTGTCGAGGACGGCTCGGACCAAGGGTTCGGGATCTGATTGGGTCCGTGTCAGCTTGAGCTCAATATTGAGTTTGAGGCGGTTGCCCGCTTCATCAATGACTTCGTCGAGGGTCGGAATGCGTTCTCCTTGGAACTCAGGACCGAACCAGGACCCAACGTCGAAGGTGCGTGCCTCGTCGAAGGTCAAATCAGAAAGTCGCCTCGGATCGCCGGCCAAACGCATGAGATCTTCATCATGAAAAACTACGACTTTTCCGTCCGCGGTCAGTTGCACGTCGATTTCGGCCGCATCAGCGCCAGAGGCGATGGCCGATCGGATCGCGGCCAGCGTATTTTCTGGAGCGTCATGTGCTCCTCCCCGGTGTGCAGTGATTGTCACGGTCGGGGTTACGCCAACGGTTGCGAGCAATCCCAATGATGCCAGGGCGGAAATCACGGCAAGGAGTAGGACGCCCAACAGGATCTTTCGAACGAGTTGTCGACGCTTCGAAGGTTTCAGAAGTGTTTTGTCATCCGAAATCCCAGGCGGCCCTCGATATGGCTGGACGAGACCAGATTCGTGGGCAATCCGAAAGATCACGAGGCCCACCAGGATCGACCCGGTAATTTCAACCGCCTCGAACAAGAGGAAATGGGTGCCCAGTAACCCGGCCAAGGCAGGGATTGTGAAATCCAGGCGTCCTGGAACAAGGTTTAATACACGAGAACTAATCCCTTCGAATAGGGCGGCGACGACGACACCGAGAAGAGCAATCGCAAGCGTCGAGACGATCAAGAGGTTTAAGTTTCGGACCATTTGTCCAGAGGTTTGTTGCTTGCTTGTTCGTAACGCATCTTCAGCTGAGCGACCTTCTACGAGGACGAGGGGTAGGGAAACCAGCCACTGAAGGATCATTCGCACGATGATGACCGATCCCACGGCGATCGTGAGGCCTGCCACGATGACGCCTAACCAGAACTGGGGAGGACGAACCTGGGTCAAGAAATAGAGGTCAGCACCTGACCAGAGGAACCAGTAAGCCAATCCGACAACCAGAAGGATCGGAAGCACCACTGTTGCATATCGGATGATCTGCAACACGCCAAGATGAAGCATTCGGGGGAAATTCAGGATTACCCGCATGAAGGTGCCGAATGGCGAGAGATGTCGCCCTCTGAGTTTGGCATCAGCGATCAGGATTACCCCGGCATGCTGAAAAAACAGGTTAAAGACCGTGAGAATGCCGACAGTAAGAACGAACGCAAGCCCCACTGGCGAGAAGGCAAAGGCGATCAGTTCAACATTTCCGACGGCGTAGCGCCCGGTCATTCCAATGAGGGAACGCAAGAGCCAGGCACTTGCGGGAGCAATCAGTACAAAGGCCGCGAGCCGGTAAAGAATCTCGTAGCCAACAAGCGGAGCGAACGAGCGACCAAAGTCTCCCAGAACCTGGTAGAGAAGTTTTCGTGAGGAGATCTTTGGTGTCATTCGCATTTCCCACGATCCTACACAGATTGATGATCGAGGAGCGGGAGTTCTTGGTTGTGAGCAAACTGATCAAGCTGAAAATCGTGACTGATCAAAGAGATACCTGAGCAACGATCACGAGCCGATAAGGTTTCGGATCGCTTCTCGGGTGATCGGTCGAATGACTCCTCGTTCCGTGATGAAGGCGGTGATCAGTGCAGCCGGAGTGACGTCGAATGCCGGGTTGTAAACCTGGATTCCTTCGGGAGCGGTGGCGTGACCAAATCCATGAGTGATCTCACGCGGGTCGCGTTGTTCGATCGGGATGGAGGAACCATCGGACAAGGTGAGGTCGAAAGTACTCGACGGCGCCGCAACGTAGAACGGGATATCGTGGGCACGAGCGGCCAGAGCGACCGAGTACGTGCCGATTTTGTTCGCGGTATCGCCGTTCGCGGCGATGCGGTCGGCACCGACGACGACGGCTTGAACACGACCTTCCTTCATGACCTGAGCGGCCATGTTATCGCAGATCAAGGTGACGGGAATACCGCGCCGCTGCAGCTCCCAGGCGGTCAGGCGAGCGCCCTGAAGCAGAGGTCGAGTTTCGTCTGCGAAGACATGAACAGACTTGCCTTGTTCGACTGCGGAAAAGATGACGGCCAGTGCAGTCCCATAATCGGACGTGGCGAGGCCACCGGCGTTGCAGTGGGTGAGTACACCCTGGCCCGGACTGAGGAGCTCGGCCCCGAAGCGGCCAATGGATCGGCACATCGCTCGATCCTCATCCTGAATCGCTCGGGCTTCGGTGAGTATCCGTTCCAGTAGAGTATTGGGATCGGACGTGCGCGATGCCTCGGTCTCTGCGATACGGTCCATGCGGTCGAGCGCCCAGAAGAGATTGACCGCAGTAGGGCGACTGGTGCGCAAGGAAGTGGTGGCCTGCTTCAACGCTGATCGGATCGAGTCCACCGAGTCGATCCCCTGACTTCGAGCGCCCAACAAGGCACCGAAGGCCGCGGCAATACCGATGGCCGGAGCGCCGCGAACCCGAAGCATTTTAATCGCTTCCCAGACCTGGTCGACGTTCTTGCAATCAATGTGGACGAACGTTCCGGGCAGGAGGGTCTGGTCAATGAGACGGACAAAGCCGTCGTGGGCCGAACCGACCCAGCCAACGGTTTCGACCGTTGGTCTGAGATCGGCTTCGGTGGAATCGACGCTCATTCGTCGTCATCCTCGTCGTCTTCCTCGATCTCCTCGGGGTCGATCCAGGAGTAGAACTCGGAGTAGAGTTTCCAGATGGTTCGCATCGCCTTTTCGGACTCGTCACCCTTCAGTGGGCCGTGATCGCTACCATAGCCGGCGACCCGGGCCGCGATCTCAAGGAGTTCCAGGTTCTGCTGACGCATCGAGAGGAAGATCTGCGTTCGGGCATCGGCCCCGAGTTCTTGCAAGAGTTCGGTAGCGTCGATCTCTTCGTGTTCAGCGTCGTGTTCGTGGCCGTTGTCCATGGTGGGGGCTCCGGAAGGAATGTCGGGGAGAGGAACGCGGATGGAATTGGGTCAGGCAGTGTTCGTCCAGGGAACGAACGGGAGATCGAACGTTTCCGCCACGGCTTGGTTGGTCACTTGGCCTGCGACAATGTTGATTCCCAGGGCGATTCCAGGGGACTGTTCCGCAACGGTTCGCCAGCCCTGGTTTGCGAGTTTCAAGGCATAAGGGAGTGTAACGTTGCAGAGGGCATACGTGCTTGTCCGGCCGACGGCGCCGGGCATGTTGGTGACGCAATAATGGACTACGTCATCGACCACGTAGGTCGGGTGGCGGTGCGTGGTGGGTCGACTGGTTTCGAAACAGCCACCCTGATCGATTGCCACATCGACGACGACCGCGCCGGGTTTCATGCGACCGAGGTCGGCCCTTGTCACGAGTCGAGGGGCTCGGGCACCCGCTATGAGGATGGCACCGATCACCAGATCGGCCCGTTCAATGGATTCTCGGATGGTGTGGCGGTCGGAATAAAGGGTGGTGACGTTCGGGGGCATGATATCGTCGAGGTAGCGGAGCCGATCGAGGTTAATGTCGAGGATGCGGACATTGGCCCCGAGGCCGGCAGCGACCTTCGCGGCGTTTGAACCGACAATCCCCCCCCCGAGGACGGCGACTTCCGCCGGAGCGACTCCGGGCACCCCGGCGAGGAGGATTCCCCGACCCTCCTGGGGGCGTTCGAGGAACTTGGCCCCTTGCTGAATGCTCATCCGGCCGGCGACCTCGCTCATTGGGGTGAGCAAGGGGAGATGCCCCCGGGCGTCGGCGATGGTTTCGTAAGCGATGGCTGTGATCTTGCTGTCGATCACGGCGCGGGTCAGGGCTTCGTCGGCGGCGAAGTGAAAGTAGGTGAAGACGACCTGGCCGGATCGCATTTTCGGCCATTCGGCGGGTTGCGGTTCCTTGACCTTCATCACAAGGTCTGCTCGCGACCAAATCTCCGAAGCGTTCGGGACGATGGTCGCGCCGACGTCTTCGTAGGCGGCGTCGAGCAAGCCACTACCCAGACCCGCCCCGGACTCGATCAGGACCGAGTGACCGGCCGCAGTGAGTTCCTCTGCACCGACGGGAAGCAGGCCGACGCGGTATTCATCGTCCTTGATCTCTCGGGGCACCCCGATGATCATGTTGCGGCTCCGATGGGGATGCGGGCGAAGCGTTGATCCCCTATTCGACCAGAGCGCAGGGGAGGATCGCAAGCCGGGCGATCAGGATGTCGCCCGGCCGAATCATTCAAGGGAAACACGACGAATGCTCAGGCCTGGGCTTTGGCCGCCTTGGGATTGCGGCGGTGGGCCTGATCCGCCCGCCAGTCGTCGAGGAGGGACTTGAGTTCTTCGAAGGTGACTCCGCCGTGATCGTCACCGGACTCCCAGCGCTTCATGAGTTCGCGGTGCCGATCGCGCAGAGGGCCCCGGGGAAGGAACCGGCCCTTGAACTTCTTGAGGACCTTCAGGCGAGGATCGGGAGCAGGGCGGTCGTCGGTGTCTGGCGCGGCCATGGGTCGAGTCCGTATCGGAGGGAGAACGATCCCAGCCGCGCCGGAGCGCGGCCGTTGAAGACTTAAATCATACCGATGGACGATCGTCCGCTTCAAGGCGAAGCCTGAGCACGCGAGCGGAAGAATTGCCGCGTGATGGACGATCGGGGTGGTGGAATCAAACCCTTGGGGATCGGGATGGGTTGCCGGGCCCTCTGAGTTTCCAGAGTTTTGGGCCAGAGAGTGCAGGGCGGGACTCGGCGGCGGCGGAGGAGGTACGAAGATGGGGAGCGCCCGGCACTTCGGTTCCCGCATCGAGCCGGTAGGATCGCAGGCCGTGAAGGACCTGTTCCGCGACGCGGAGAGCCTCGAGAGCTTCGGTTCCCGGAACTCGCGGAGCATGTCCGAATCGGACGGCGTGAACGAAGTCGGTCAGCTCCGCCGTAAGTTGATCGACGGGCGCAGGCGGGGCAATCTGCTCGACCTGCAGAACGTTACCGAACAGGTGGTCGCGGATGGCGTCGGGACGGGAGAGATCGACGCCGTCGAGGTTCATCTCACCGCGGCGGAGGGATTCGGACGGTCGGACGAGGGTTGCCTGTCGTGAGGCAAAATCGATCGATGCGTAGCCTTCCGCACCCCAGAGCCGCATCCGACGGGAAGCCTGGAAGCTGGCTCGGCTGGCAGCGATGTCGGCGATGCAGCCGTCTTCGAATTCAAGGCGGGCCTGGGCCAGGTCTTCATGTCCACCGAACACGGGAGTCCCCAGAGCCGAGACTGCCAAAACCGGAGATTTAACGAGTGAGAGAATGAGGTCGATGTCATGGATCATCAGGTCGAGCACAGCGCCGACGTCGGTGGATCGAAAGGTATAAATTCCCAGGCGCTCTGCGTCGAGGTATCGAGGCCGAGGGCAGCGGTCGACCGCGGATTCCCAGATGGGGTTGAAGCGTTCAATGTGGCCGACGGCCAGGACCGCGCCAGATTTCCTGGCCAGTTCCACCAGATCGCGGCCTTCGGCGGCGCTTGATGCCAGCGGTTTCTCGACCAGGGCATGGATGCCTCGGGAGAGGAACGCGCCGGCGACCTCATGGTGTAGGCTCGTCGGCACGGCGACTGAGATGGCGTCGACCCGGTCGAGAAGTTCTCGATAGTCGTCGAAGGCCGAGGCACCGAGCGGCCCAGCGACTGCGAGGGCCTGCTCGGTCCGCACATCGGCCACACCGACGAGATGGACCCCGTCAATTCCGGAGAGGATTCGGGCATGATGTCTGCCGAGATGCCCCACTCCCACGACTCCGACCCGCAACCGATCCTTGGTCGTCACCTTCCGCTCCTTCTTCAAGCCATCCGGGCGGTTCGCCGTGTGGCGTTGCGATCAATCAACCTGTGGAATGTTCACTGCGGCTGAGTGCCGCTCCTGCGGTGTCCGGGAGTCGTCGGAGCGCCTCTCGGGCCCGGCCGTGGCGTCCGGAACGTTGGGCGTGGAGTGATTCCAGAAGGCGGATCACCTGGGGAGTCATCTGGCCGAGATCGACCAAACGGTTGGCCGCGGCGTTCAGATCGAGCCCGGCTCGATAGATCAGGCGGTGCGCTTCGCGAAGCGATCGGATCGCAGGTCGGGAAAACCCCTGACGTTTCAGGCCGATGAGGTTGATGGATCGGACCTTCGAGGGCGCTCCATCGACGAGCAAATAGCGGGGTACGTCGCGGAAAATCCGAGCTGGCCCCCCTGCAAAGGCGTGTTCGCCGACGGTCGCGGCTGGATGAACATCGACACCAGCGGTGAGCTGAGCAAAGGATTCGATTCCAGCCCTGAGGCCTACTCGGACTCCGGCCCCGAGCACGACATCGTTTTCGATCCAAGCGTCGCCAGCGATGGCCACGTGAGGGCCGAGGAGATTTCGAGAGCCGATTCGGGTGCCAGCCTCGATCCCTGATCCGCCCTCGATCGAAGCCCCTTCGCGAATCGTGTTCTCACTACCGATCTCGACCCGACTGATCGATCCGGCCGCGAAGGGATCAGTTCCGATCACCGTGAAGGGGCCGATCCGATTGTGTTCACCCATGCGAACGATGCCGAGCAGGCAAACGTGGGAAATCAGCCGGGTTCCCGAGCCGAGTCTGACATCGGGACCGACCACGCAGTAGGGACCGATCTCGACGTCGTCGGCCAGTTCGGCACCTGGGTCGACCGTTGCGGTGTCGGCGATTCGAATCGCCATGAGCATTCCCTCCCTGGAACGCATTCTCGGTCGAGGAGCGAGAGCCGGATCGAGCATGTGATCCTTGCCCGCCGACCACCCCGCTCAGTTTGCTCCTCAAGGATCAGGCCGCGACCTGATCAGATGGCAGCACGGCAAATCGCAATCGGGCCTCGGCGGCAATATGATCGCCGATCCGGGCAACGCCGTGAGCCTCGGCCATCTTAGATCGAGCGCGGAAACGGTCAATTTCCAGGACGAGTTGATCGCCGGGAACGACCTGTCGACGAATCTTCACATCGTCGATCGAGACAATCATGGCCATGTGTCGATCGGGGTCGAAGCGGTGGCTGATGAGGATGCCGGCGGCCTGAGCCATAGCTTCGAGAATCATCACACCGGGCATGACCGGTCGATCGGGCCAGTGACCCGGAAAGAACGGTTCATTGAAGGTGACATTCTTCAATGCTTTGAGCGTTCGGCCCGGATCGATCGACAGAACGCGGTCGAGCAGCAGAAACGGATAACGGTGGGGCATCAATCGCATGATTGCCCCGATGTCCATTGCAGGTGAAGCGGTGGCCAGCGTGCAGCAGTCGTGATCCGGCTCCGGTTCCGAGGATACTGAGTCGGCCGCAAGCAATGCTCGGGCGAGCTCGACATTCAACGAATGACCGGAACGATGAGCGACAACATGACCGACCAGATCCTTGCCGATGAGGGCAAGATCACCGATCACATCGAGCAATTTATGCCGTGCACACTCATCGGTGAACCGAAGGGAATTACCGATCGGACCATCATCTGCAAAGATCAGGAGGTCGGCCTCACTGGTTCGGGAACCAACGCCTGCGGCGCGAAGTGCCTCAGCCTCGGCGGAAAGGAGGAAGGTCCGGGCCGGAGCGATTTGGCGAAGGAAGAGTTCGGGAGTCGGCTCAGCGAAAAAGGCCTGAGCGGGGATCGGTGAACCGCTGCCGTAGTCGAGCTGGTAGGAAAGGACGAGCCGATCGGGCTCTCCTGGATAGGCGGTCACCGAAGCCTTGCCGTCTCGGACCGTGATGGGACGGTCGATCACGAGTACCTCTCGGGGACGATCTTGCTCGATCGCCCCGGCTGAGGCAAGACTACGGGCAAAGGCAAGCGAAGAGCCGTCCATGCCTGGCGTTTCGGGGGCGTCGAGCTCGACCGTGCAATTATCGATTTGGAGCCCGGCAAGGGCAGCCATGATGTGCTCGACCATTTCGACGACCGCCTCGCCCCGCCGGAGGGCGGTTCGGCGCTCTCGCGGTTCGACGTAGGTTGCAAGGGCCGGCACGAAAGGCCGGTCAGGAAGATCAACCCGAACGAAGCGGATGCCGGAATCGGCGTCGGCTGGTCGGAACCGGACGGTGACGTCTGATCCCAGAAGGTAGCCAATGCCCCGGACCTCGGCGTCTCGGGCAATCGTCCGCTGCGGTCGCGATCCTCGGGTGGTCATGCCGGCCTGATCTTTCCTTGATCGAGTGAGCCCGTCAGTTCGATCGGCACCACCGGGCACAGGAAGGGAGGGCGACCGGTGCGGGTCGGTCCGAGGTTTCCTGGTAAGACATCAATCAGCAAGGAGCAGAGGGGGCGAGAATCAACTCGTGAACCTGTGACTCTCGACCCCGAACGATTTGACTCAGTTTCCACCTGCTGCTGGGGACGCAGTTGGAGTTCCAGCAGCAGGTGCGGCCGCGCCCTGCTGTGCCTGTGCCTTGCGCTGCTTGTGATAGGCGTTGAGTGTGGTCACGACCTGGTCGGTGATGTCGGCCGTGGGGTCGTTCCAGACGACGTTTCGAGCGACGGCAGCCATCACATCGTTCGGATTCTCACCATTAATTTTGTCATTGGAGCCGATCTGAACCACGAACGTCACACCGCGCTTCTTGGCAATGAAATCGACGACGTAACGAATGTCGTTGTAAATTTCGGCGACCGCGTTCGACTCCCGGATCGTGAAGTCGGCGGCGATCTTCTGCTTCTGGGCCTCGAACTTGGCCTGGGTGTCGGCGAGGAGGTCGCTGAATTTCTGGTAGTCGGGAGTGCCCACGCCGAAAGAGTCACGCTTTTCGGCATAGCCTTTCGCTTCGGCGAGGAGCAATTCAAGCTCCTTCTGCTTCTGCATGGCCTCGGCCTTGAACTTCTCGCTCGACTCCTTGTAACGGTCATATTCGTTAATGACCCGTTCCATGTCGATTCCGGCGATCACGGCGGGAGCCATGGCGACGGCCGCGGATCGGGCGGGTTGGCCGGCGTCGGGGGTAGCTGTGCGCTGGACCTGGGGGTCGGGCTGCTGGCCGAGGATCGGATGGACGGTCAGGCCAAGCATCCCCAGCAGACCGAAACCAGCGAGAGCAACCGCACGGGTCTGAATCGGCATCGGATCGGCTCCTTCCTCAAATGTCCGGGGGGTCGATGGACCGATACCAAAGTATCTCAGTATCGCGTGACGACCAAACCCGCTCCTGCTCAGTGAGCCCCCGCGCATCCGAGCACGGGACGGCCGTCCTCGGCTCGACAGAAGCACTGCGAGCCGGTTGGGCGAGACTCGAACAAGGCGTGATTTTGCATCGAGTCGCAAATGGGGTCAAGACGAACCGCCGGCTCCAAATCGCCGGCGGGTTGCACACCAGGATCTGGATAAGGAATCAATCCACGGTGAGTTGGAATCGGTGGAATCTGATCTTACGCGGGATGCGACCCGCATTCGAAAACAGCTGCGTCAACAGTTCGCCGAACTGATCTGCTCGAACGCTGTAGAAGTTGTGTTTTCCCTCTCGGCGCGACTCGATCAATCCCGAGACGCGAAGCAGAGCAAGATGATGGCTCACCGCCGGTTGGCTTTGTCCAAGGCGGTTGCAGAGATCGGTCACGTGCAGTTCACCGCTCCGAGCAAGGTAGAGCAAAATTCGGAGGCGGGTCTCGTCGCTCATTAGCTTGAAGACCTGAGCCAGTTCCCGGACCGACTGGTCGGAAACCGGTGGAAGGATTTCGACCGCGGCAACTCCGTTCGTGCCGTCGATCGCCTTGGTGCTTTTTCGAGCCATGGTTGGAAAGTCCGATTCTTCGGTAATGCGATGTTAACCCATTGGTCCGTTCAGGAACTGATCGACCCGGAGCGCCGGAGACGGTCGCCTTCAGCCGGAGAATGGGTTCTCCCCGACCGATGCATCAGGACGAACAGGTAGCGAGCAAGTCTTGTACCGATCAGCTAGAGAAAGAGGATTTCCAAAGGAGGGCTAGCTGACGGTACTCCTGGAGTGAGGGGCTGAGCGATAGTCGCACATCCCGACACCAGAGTGTCTGCACACATCCTACACGGCTCATGCGATCCAGACAAGTGTTTTCACGTCATTCGATCCATCGAATTGATGTGAAGATGACCTCGATGGGATGGTGTTGCTTGAATGCTTTAATCAAGGATCAAGCAATCCGGAGTTGTGAAGGGCGGCGCGGAGGGCTTCGATACCGGAGGGGTCGGGGGGGCAGAGAGGGAGTCTCATGGAGCCATCGATCCGGCCCAGGAGGCCCATCGCGGTCTTGACTGGAATGGGGTTGGCGGCGATCGAGAGGAGATCGCGGCAAAGGGGGAAGAGTTCAAGGTGGATTCTGCGGGCTTCGGCAAGATCGCCACGTTGAAAGGCGTCGATCATGGCGATGATGGGACGGGGAACGAGGTTTGCCGCAACGGACACGACCCCGTCAGCACCGACTGCGAGCATGGGGAGGGTCAAGGAATCGTCACCCGAGAGGATAGTCAGATCGGTGCGCATTCGAATTTCACTGACCTGATCAATGGACCCGCTCGCCTCCTTAATTGCTACTATGCGAGCCACCCGGGCCAATCGCTCGACCGTAGCTGGTTCGATATTACGGGCGGTGCGGCCAGGAACGTTGTAAAGAACCAGAGGGAAATCGGTCGCTTCGGCGATTCGGGCGTAATGGGCGTATAAGCCTTCCTGACTGGGTCGATTGTAGTAAGGGGCGACAAGCAAGGCCCCGTCGGCACCCGCCTGCTCGGCAAACCTGGTCAACCGAACGGCCTCGCTCGTGGCGTTGGAACCCGTGCCGGCCATGACTCGGGCACGGCCTTGGGAACGCTCGATGACGGCGGCGATGACCCGTTCGTGCTCGTCGTGCGAGAGGGTCGGGGATTCCCCGGTCGTGCCGACGGGGCTGATCGTCGGCGTGCCCTGTTCGATGTGCCAGTCGACCAGGCGATTCAGTGCGTCGAGGTCGATTTCACCATCTCGAAAGGGAGTTACGAGAGCAACGGTGCAACCCTTGAAACATTCACCCTTGGTCGGCATCGTCACGCCTCGAACTCACGCAAACGAAAGGAAAAGGAAACAGAGTACGGCCTGGAATCTCCATCTCATCATAACGAAACCAGTTGCGTCGCGGGAAGATCCGACTCCCGACATCCACGACAGCTTACCGTTTCATTTCAGAGTGGACATGCGTTTTATTGGGGTGAATGAGGATTCACCCTGCACCGCTGGAAACACGTTCGTGGATCAGCATCTGCTGGGTTTGCCGGGGTCACTGAGCCGGAGGCGGCTGGGCCACGGCGTTTTGGATGGCCTGCTTCATCTCGGCCACGGCACGTTCGAAACCGAGGAAGACGGCCCGAGAGACAATGCTATGCCCAATATTCAGTTC
Source organism: Tautonia rosea (assembly GCF_012958305.1). Lineage (NCBI taxonomy): Bacteria > Pseudomonadati > Planctomycetota > Planctomycetia > Isosphaerales > Isosphaeraceae > Tautonia > Tautonia rosea. The sequence continues at coordinate 118,653 of NZ_JABBYO010000015.1, forward strand.
CAGCATCCCAGGAATTCGGGCCACGTCGGCGACATTCTGAAGTGTCAGACCATGTCCGGCGTGAAGGAGGAGACCGTCGTGTCGAATCCGTCGGCCGGCGTCGAATAATGCTTCGAGTTCCCTTTGACGCGAAGGTGGGTTGAGCGCGTCGGCGTATCGGCCGGTGTGGAGTTCGACCGCGATGGCGCCGACCGAGGCGGCTGCCTCGAGTTGCGCCGGGTCGGGGTCGAGGAAGAGGCTGACCTCGATTCCCGCGTCCTGGCAGCGAGAAACGGCTTCAGCGATGCGATCGCGATGCTTGAGCAGGTCGAGTCCGCCTTCGGTTGTCACTTCCTGGCGGTGTTCGGGAACGAAGGTAACTTGATCGGGTCGGACATTCATGGCAATGGACACGATCTCCGGGGCAAGGGAGATCTCGAGATTCAGGCGAGTACGAACGGTTTCCCGAAGGACTCGCAGATCTCGCTCCTGGATGTGTCGACGGTCTTCCCTCAGGTGGATGGTAATGCCGTCGGCACCTCCCAGCTCGGCGAGGACGGCGGCCCAGACGGGATCGGGCTCGCGACCTCCTCGGGCCTGACGAATGGTGGCGACGTGATCGATGTTGACGCCGAGGCGAATCATGATCGGACAACTCCGAGACGGGTCGGAGACCTCCTAGCTGGGCGTTCGGTCATCACAAAGGGTTTGCTTCTGACTCGACATCAACACCAGACACGAGGTTCGATGCCATCGAGTTGAAGACGATTCGTTTCTGCAATTCGGGATGAGACGCGCGTCATGATTCAAGATCGCTTGACTGGTCGGAGGGGCGATCGGGCCAGCACGAATGTTCTCTCTCCTCCCACGGTGAAGGCGACCCGGCCTTTGCGGTTGGGACCAGCACCATCGATGGAGACGATTTTCCCGAGTCCATACTCGGGATGAAGTACGAGGATACCCGGCCGAAACGCGGACAGATCGATGGTCGATGCCGTGTCGGATCGTGCCGATGCCCCTGAGGGGTTGGCCAGCGCGGCGGCCGTGGTGAACCGAACACGCTCACCAGACGAGGCCGAGACGGGCCGAGGTTCAGGAGGGGATGAGGTGCGAGAGACTCGCCTGGAGGAGAACGGCATTTCGCCATCACCTCCGGAGAGGTCACGGTAGCGGATCGGGCCTTCGGGTAATTCCATGAGAAATTGCGAGGGGATCGCAACCGATCGTTGGCCCCGAAATTCTCGGACTCGGCAATGACTCAGCCGGAGTTCGTGTTGAGCGCGGGTAATGCCCACGAAGAAAAGTCGGCGTTCCTCCTCCAGCTCTGCGTCGTTGTCGGAAGCCCTGGAATGGGGGAGGAGACCCTGTTCCATGCCGACAATGAAGACGACCGGGAACTCCAATCCTTTGGAGGCATGAAGGGTCATCAGAGTGACCGCTCCTCCTTCATCTTTCCAGCGATCGACGGCAGAGCTGAGGGTGACATCGGCCAGGAAGTCGAGGACGGTGGACTCGGGATGCTCCAGGTCAAACTGGCGAGCGGCTGAAACGAGCTCATCGAGGTTGGCGACGCGGTCCTCACCGTCTCCCTTGGGTTGATTGGCCCAGTAGTCCCGGTATCCGCTGAGGTTCATGAGCTTTCGTGTGAGCTCCTCTGCCGAGGAGTGATCGCTGAGGGCGGCGAGCTCATCCATCAGGAGGACGAAATCGCGAAGCCCGGATCGGGCCTTGGGGGTCAGGCCTGCGATCGAAGCGGCTTCTCGGACTGCAGCACTGAGGGGAATGCCGTGTTCTCGCGCATGGCCCTGAAGCCGGTCGAGACTGACCTTTCCGAGTCCCCGAGGTGGAGCATTGATCGCTCGGAGAAACGCGACGTCATCCTTGGGATTGTTGAGAAGGCTCAGATAGGCCAGCACGTCCTTCACTTCGAGACGTTCGTAGAACGAGACACCACCAACCACCTGATACGGGATCGCGAGGGATCGGAAGGCGGATTCGAGGCCTCGGGTCAGGGCAGTGACTCGAACAAAGACCGCGATTTCCCCAAACGAATAGCCCCCATTTCTCGCGAGGTCGGCGACGGTGGACGCAACGGCCTGGGCTTCTTCCGTCTCGTTGGCGAAGGTGGTGAGCTCGACCGGATCGCCATCGGGGTTTTCCGTCGTCAGGACCTTGGCTTTGCGACGACGGTTGTGATGGATCACATGATCGGCGACTCGAAGGATGTTTTTGGTGCTACGATAATTGTGTTCGAGTCGAATGACCTTGCAGCCGCGATAATCGTGTTCGAATTCGAGAATATTGTTGAGGTTCGCGCCTCGCCATCCGTAAATCGACTGGTCGGGGTCGCCAGTCACACAAAGGTTCGGCGTATCGACCGAAAGGGCCCGAACAATGGCATACTGGGCGAGGTTGGTGTCCTGGTATTCATCAACGAGAATGTATCGGTAACGGTCGTCGAGACGTGCACGAAGGTCCTGATCCTGGCGGAGCAACGAGACCACGTGCGTGAGAAGGTCGTCGAAATCCACGGCGGACGATTCGAGGAGACGCTTCTGATAGCCCTTGAAAACTCGACCCACGACAGCGGAGACGTGGTCGGAGCCATCTCCCCGGCGTGCCAGATAGGTCTCGGGATCAAGCATGTCGTTCTTGGCTCGGCTGATGGCGGCCTCGACCTTTTCCGGGGCAACGCCGGCGTCGAGGAGGTCGAGTTGCTCCATGACCGATTTGAGGACGCGGAGCCGGTCGGGCTGGTCGTAGATGGTGAAACCCCGATCGAGGCCAATCTTCGGCCCGAATTCGCGCAGAAGGTGCGCACAGAGCGCGTGAAAGGTTCCAACCCAGACGCCGTGATTGGGCGCCAGGGCGGTAATCCGTTCCCGCATCTCGGTGGCAGCCTTGTTGGTGAAGGTCAGCGCGAGGATCTGACGTCCGGGAATACCGTGTCCGAGCAGCGAGGCGACCCTTCGCGTGATGACCCGTGTCTTACCTGATCCGGCTCCGGCAAGGACGAGGAGCGGGCCATTGACGTGAGAGACGGCTTCTCGCTGGGGGGCCGTCAAATCGGAGAGCAAATCCATCAGCGATCCGTCCCTGGCAGAGTGACGTCGAGACCGGTACGTCCGTATCGCATCGAAGGGCAGTATACCATTGAGCGGGATCTCCCGCGATCTGATTCCCTTGGGGGGCCCCTGCCTGGTTGCCAGGCTATTGACGATTGCTTGGCAGCGGAATGATGGCCCGATTGGCCAGTCGGGCTTGACTTGGATAAACTCAGGGATCGTACCCGGTTTCAGAGGTCGGAACACTTGCTTTGCTTCGAACAGAGGATCGACCACGCATGAACATTCTGGGGATCGGGACCGACATTATTGAGGTGCCCCGGATTGGCAAGATGATTGAGCAGCATGGTGAGTTGTTTCTGCGCCGCGTTTATACCGAACGCGAGATTCGATACTGCCAGGGACGGAAACATGCGTTCGAGCATTTTGCTGGTCGTTGGGCGGCCAAGGAAGCGATCCTTAAAGCGATCGGGACCGGATGGGTTCGAGGGATCTGCTGGACCGATATGGAGATCCGGCGAGATGGGATGAGCGGGCCGAAGGTCTTGGTGCGCGGGGGAGCCCGTGACGCCGCGATTCAGAGAGGCATCGGAGAGATTCTGATCTCTTTGTCCCACTGTCGGACCTATGCGACAGCCACGGCAATTGCGATGGCCGCGAATTCGAAGCAGGTTTCGCTCGAGGAGCCTCAGGATCCGTAACTCCAAACTCGATTCATACTCCGGAAAGCCCACCGTTTCCCCGTCTTTCATGGGGGAACGGCCAGAAATCAAGGGTTCAGGCGTGAGCCGTTTCGTCAATCAGGATTTGGACTTGCCACGCGTCGTGGTCTTTCGTCGACCTCCGCCTGACGATTTCCGACTGGCCGCTTCCTGAAGCAAGGGAATTGCTTCGTCGAGGGTGATCTCGTCGGGCTTGCGATCTTTCGGGATTGTGGCGTTGACTTTGCCGTGCTTGACGTAAGGACCGTATCGTCCCTCGAAGACGGCAACCTGCTGATTGTCTTCGGGATGTTCACCGAGCACCTTGATCGGTTCGGCACCGCGTTTCTTGGGAGCTTCGGCGATCAGTTTGACGGCACGGTCGAGGTCGATCGTCAACACGTCATCTTCGGGACGGAGGGTCGTGTATTTCCCTTCGTGAAGGACGTAGGGGCCGTAAAGACCACTGCCGGCCTTGACGACCTTGTTGGTCTCCGGATGCTTGCCGAGGTTGCGGGGAAGCGCGAGCAAGCCGGCCGCTCGATCGAGGGAGACCGATTCTGGATCCATCCCTTTCGGAACAGAAACGCGCTTGGGCTTCTTGCCTTCTCCTAGCTGAACGTAGAATCCGTAGGGACCCTTGCGGAGTGTGATGGCTTGTCCCTCGGCATCCTCTCCAAGGTGTTTCGGTTCGACGGCAGTTGACGAGGCCGAGTCTCCATCCGAGGAACCATCCCCTTTGTCTTTGTCCTTGGTCAGTTCTCGGGTAAAGCGGCACTCGGGATAATTCGAACAGCCGACAAACGCGCCGTACTTGCCGACCTTCAACGAAAGCTGGCCGGCGCCGCAAGAGGGGCACTTCCGACGTTCGTCCAACTCGCCCTCTCCTGGGAAAAGGAGTGTGGCGAGGGCCTCATTCAGCTCGGAGATGACATTGGTAATCTCCAGCCCTTTGGCCTTTTCAACATTTGCGGCGAAGTGATCCCAGAAGGCTCTCAGGACCTCTTTCCAATCGACCTGGCCGTCGGAGACGCGGTCGAGTTCGTTCTCAAGGTTTGCGGTGAAGTCGTACTCGACATACCGTTGAAAGAAGTGCGTTAGGAAGGCGGTGACGACTCGGCCGCGAGGTTCGGGAAAGAAGCGTTTGCTTTCAAGCTTGACGTAGTCTCGATCCTGAAGGATCGAGATGATGCTGGCATAGGTCGAAGGCCGGCCAATGCCAAGCTCCTCCATTCGCTTGACGAGGCTGGCCTCGGTAAAGCGGGGAGGCGGTTCGGTAAAGTGCTGAGCCGGCAAGAGTTCGGCCAAGTCGACCACCTCGCCCTCGGTCAATACAGGCAAGGCTCCACCTTCCTCATCCTCGTCTGAGGCGTCGTCGCGGCCCTCACGATAGAGGCGGAGAAAGCCATCGAACTTCATGGTGGTGCCGACAGCTCGAAACGTGGCCGAGCGGTCTTCCGCATCAATCTCGGCGACGACCTGATCGAAAATGGCGGTGGCCATCTGGCTGGCCATCGTCCGTTTCCAGATGAGATCGTAGAGCTTCGCTTCGTCGGCCTCGACGTCCTTGGAGACGGCCGAGGGAAGCAGCGAAAGGTCGGTCGGTCGGATCGCCTCGTGAGCTTCCTGAGCGTTGGCTGCCTTGCTCTTATAGACGCGGGCGGAATCGGGGACGTAATTCTTGCCGAATTGCCCTTCGATTTGCGATCGAATGGCTCTGAGGGCTTCCGGGGCGATCTCCACGCCGTCGGTTCGCATGTAGGTGATGCGTCCGGATTCGTAGAGGCGTTGGGCAACCTGCATGGTTCGCTTGGCGCCAAAGCCTAGTTTTCGAGACGCTTCTTGCTGAAGCGTCGAGGTGGTAAACGGTGGGTTCGGATTTCGACGAACCTGCTTCCGTTCGACCGACCGAACCGCATAGCCCTTGCCCGACAAACCCGCAACGACCCGATCGGCCTCGGCCTGGTTGGGAATGTCGAACTTGTCGAGTTTGTTCCCTTCGAAGTGGGTCAGCCGGGTGAGGAATCGGGATCGGGTTTCGTCTTGTTTTAGGAAGGCAGCACGGACGTCCCAGTATTCCTGGCTGACGAATCGTTCGATCTCATCTTCACGGTCACAGATCAATCGCAGCGCGACCGACTGGACCCGGCCGGCGGATTTGCTTCCCGGCAGCTTTCTCCAAAGAACGGGAGAGAGCGAGAAACCGACGAGGAAGTCAAGTGCTCTGCGAGCCTGCTGAGCGTTGACAAGTGCCATGTCGAGGTCGCGAGGGTGAGCCATCGCGTCGAGCACCGCATCCTTGGTGATCGAGTTGAAGACGACTCGGCGCACCTGAAGATCCTTGCGTAACGCCCGCTTCTGGCGGAGCATTTCGAGGACGTGCCAGGAGATCGCTTCGCCTTCCCGGTCCGGGTCGGTGGCGAGGATGAGGGCATCGGCCTGCTTGACGGCATCGACGATGGCCTTCACGGCCTTCGTGGAGCTAGGCTGGATTTCATAATCCATCGAGAAATCCTCGTCGGGCCGGACGGAACCGTCCTTCGGAGGTAGGTCTCGGATGTGGCCGAACGAGGCGAGCACCTGATACTCGTCTCCCAGGTATTTGTTGATCGTCCGGCACTTCGCAGGCGATTCGACGATGACGACATTCATACGCGGCGATCAACCCCAGGAGCCCCCAGCCTGGCAGGATGGGGGACGAAGACGAAGCAAGACTGTCACGGTGACAAAGAAAGAGCGCAGGCCGATTAGACCCGTTGCGAGCGTTGTTCGACGCAGTCGCGTTGGATCAAAGCCGGTCAGGAGTCCGGAAGTCTCGGCGTTCCTGGAAGGATTCGCCAGGTGAGCCTTCCGCGTTCCGCAACCGTAAAGACAAAGGAGGTGACGGGGAAGTTCCTTGCGACGAAAGCCGTTTGCGGGTGAATCAACCCGCGGGAGTGCAGTTCCGTCGTGATGGTCATCCCTGGTACACTACGTCCTTTCGGGCACGAATGATCGACCCGCATTGCCATTCTGACTTAGCGAGCATTGTCGCGGCTGTCAAGGGGTGATGGACAAGAGGTCAGCAGGGCGGAGCGGGCTGACGCGACCGAGTCGTCGTCGTCGAGGATCCCCGCACCCGATCAGGGGTTGAAGGCCCGATTTGCCGACTGTCATCGAGGACAACGTCATGCCGTTTCAGGTCTTCCGTCGACATCGCAGAAAAATGCTCGCGGCTCTGGCCATTCTGGCCATGTTCGCCTTTGTGCTGGCCGACTCACTTCCGCGACTCTTCAATGATTATGCCCGGCCGACGATGGTCGACCGTGTTGTGGTCGAGATGGGAGGTCGAGAGGTTCGAACCAGCGATCTGGAACAGCTCCGGATCGAGCGCATTCGCGCGAATTACGTCCTGTCTCAACTCGCGTTGAGGCTAGGGGGAATGCCGTTGGTCCCCTATTTCAATCCTCCGCCGTTCGGTCCGACGGACGACGCCGCGATGGTCGATGCGATGTTGCTGGAACGCAAGGCCGACGCCATGGGCATCCCACGTACCCCAGATCTGGCTCGCAACTGGATTTTCGAACAAGCTCGAATGCAGCATGAGCTGTATCGCAATCTTCAGCCAACTCTACCGGCGTTCGATCCAATTGATCTGGCCGAGCAACTGCAGATCATTTTCAACCAGGCTTTCGGCAGAGAAATGACCGAAGAAAGCTTCCTGGCAGAGGTCTCGGATCAGGTTCGCATTCTACAGACGTTGGAACTTCTTTCTCAGTCAATGGATACGCCGCTGGATGCCTTTGACGTCTACCGTGATCGCCTAGTCGAGATCGAGTCCCGCTATGTCTCCTTCCCTGTCAATGATTTCCTGGACAAGGTTGGAAGTCCGGATGAACAGACGCTTCGTGACTTTTTTGAGGAATACAAAGACCGCTTGCCAGATCCAACAACCGGGAGGGTCGGTTTCAAGATTCCTCGGCGCGTGAAGGTGGAGTACCTGACGCTGGGACTCAACGCGATTGATCTGCTTCGAGAGCAGATTCGAGGAGAGCCGTTGGAGCAGGAAATTCGGGATGCGGAAGGTTTCGAGGAGGATGTCCTCGAACAGTATCGCACCGAGGTTCAAGAGCGGGAAGCAGCCCGCTTTGCCCAGGCACTTCCGGTGAACCCCTTCGCCGCTCCAGAAGACGGGGAAGGCGTTGAGCTCTCATACCCAGTGGAGTACGAACGCGAATACCTCGCCGGAGTGATTGATCAGCGTGTTCAGGAGCGGTTGCGTGATCGGCTTGAGGATCTGTTCGAGCCGGTGAAGGAGTCGATGAGTGTCTTCAGCGACGACATCGGCGGAGACTTCGACTCGATTCAGACCGGCCTGGAATCAAGTGTGGATCGAGAACGCCTGCCGAACCTTGAGGAAGTCTTCCGTGGTTCCGATTCGGCTCAGTCTCTGATCGAGGTCCTTGGGAATGCTGACCGGAGCGATGAAGCCATCTCCTTTGTCCGGATCGGTCTCACCCGGGCACTGGCGGATCCTGTGACCTTCGAGGAATTGATCGATCCGCAGGGCATTCCCGAGTTCTGGAAAGACTACCTTGCGCTGGCTCGACTGGAGTGGGCCAATGCCCCGTATCGCCTGTTGCGTAACGTCCAGCATCTGACCCGCACGGTCGAGGGAATTGAGCGGCCTGACTCGACAACTCCCACTCAGTTCGGGGCGTTTGCGGACGTGATGTTCGAGGAAAACAGCCCTCTGTTCGATCCTCGCGAGTTCACGGATCCGGAAGGACGGCGGTATCTGGTTTGGAAGACGCTCGATTTGCCCGAAACGAGTCGCACCTTTGAACAGATGCCCGAAGGTCTGGTCGAGTCGCTCTGGCGTCGGACCGAAGCCCGAACGCTTGCCACGGAAGCGGCTGAAGCGCTGGCCAGTCGGATTCGAAAGGAAACCGACGAAGGGGGAATTCCCTCCGACACGCTCGATCGGATTGCGACCGAGGAAGGGTTGGTCACGCGATCCACCGGCCCTCGACGTCGGATAGAATCGAACAACGCGTTTTCCCCGATTGATCCGAGCGAGGAACTTCGGGATGCCATGTTCGGGCTTGGTGACTCTGGGGAGAATGGGGTGGCAGTTGCGTCGGATCGGAGAGGTGACTCTGTCTTGGTCCTGGCCTTCTATGGTCGGGCTGATAGCAGTGTGGGCAGAGACGTTCTGGCAACGTCGGGGATTGATTTCCAGAACGTGCTCTCCAACCTTCCGTTCTTCATGCAATCCGATGTCGATCGGGCGACCGAGATGAACCGCGTCGAATCGGTGATCGATTACCTCCGAAAAGAGGCGGGGATTGATCCGAACTGGACCCCAGAAACTCCTGGCCGGGGTTAAGGCGGGGGTCTTTTCCTGCATCCGATTGCCTGGAACAAGAGCGGGAGAGGTTCCCGATTCGTGTTCTCAGGAGTCTTTCAAGGTGAGCGGCGAGAAAACCACGAATCGGACGGACCAGAGGGATTGAGGAAGAGTTCACTCTGATGTCGATTCGGGAAAGGGCAGGGGAGGGCCACTGATCCTGCCTGGTTGAGTCTCCAGATATCGGCACTGATCTGGGCACCAAAGCAGGCCGCCACTTGATCATTCAGTCTTGCTTCAAGACGCACGCCACGATTTCCATGTTCTGGAGGTCGTGGCGTGTGGTCGTATCGCGAAGAAGCCGATTCGTTTCTCACCACGAATGAACAACTGATCGTGAGCAACATTTCTGGAATCGAAATTGGATCGAGCTTCACCTGCCCTGGGCAGCTCATCCAGCCTTCAAGTCAGACATCTCTGGGTTGAGGTGACGTCAGGAGGCCGCGGGTTGGGATTGCGGCTGCATTCGGGAGAGCCGGAGTTTGCCGTCGTGATGGGCGGTGGCCAGATGGAGACCATCGGGGTGAAGATCCAGGGAGCGGGCCGTGTTTGGGAGGGAGAAGCGGTGGAATTCCTCGTCGGGCTGATCGGGGCGGTAGAACAGCAGATGCCCGCCACCAGAGCCGCCAACGGCGACGACGAGAAATCCATCGGGATGGCACCGGATGCCCCAGGCGACCCCTTTCAGCCCACCCTGAGCCTTGAGCAAGGCAATCTGTTCACCTCGGAGCCAGTCGAAGAAAACAACTGCAGGATCGTTGACTGCGCCGAGCGGATTGGTCGCGTTTAGAAGACCGGCACACGCGAGCCGGTCGCCGGAGGGGCTGAAGGCCAGGTCACGGACCCCGCCATAGTCCACCTGCTGACCACCGTTGTACGAGTAAAGCGACGAGGCATCGAGCCGATGTTGCATCAGACCGGAGGACACCTCCCAGACGACGATCCGTCCCTCCAGGTCGGCCGAGACCAGTGACTCGCCGTCGGGGTGGAAGCCGACCGCATAAACCGGCTTGTCGTGGGCGCCTTGAAGGTCGTGCAGAAGCAATCCATCATCAATAGACCATATCTTGACGCGCCGATCGTTCCCGCACGAGGCCGCGAGAGTTCCATCGAGACTGACGGTCACTCCGCGAACCCAACCGGCGTGGGCTTCGATCTTTCGAGTGGGTGTCGGTTCCCCCTCGGTGGCTGCGGACCACCAGATCAGGCAACCATCGCCACCGGCGCTCAGAAGAGTGCAGCCATCAGGGGTGAAGGCGAGGTCGAAGACCCAACTCTCATGTGCAACGAAGGGGATCGCTGGGGGCTCCTGGGCGAGCAGATCCCAGCGGCGGACGGTGAGGTCTTCCGAACCGGCGAAGACGAACCGTCCCGTTGGATCGAAGGCACAACAAATGAGTGGCCGATCGTGGGTCAGTTCCCTCGCTAGGTGAGTCTGGGTCGGGTCGGCTCCGTCGGCCTTACAGGGCTGCGGGGTTGTGACCGGATCCTGTTCTGCATCGAGGACTGCAGGTTGCTTTTCAGGGCGGCGAGTCATGCCAGCAGGTCCTCGATTGCGTGAGAGGACGGATCGGCAATCTGGAAGTCACGGCCATTGACCGAAAACTCGTCGATCAGCGGGTCAATCCCGACAGCCCGGAGGTAGGTATGGAACAGGTCATGCCCGCCGACCTGGCCGTCGGTGACCTCAGTGCCGTCAGCGTTGGTCTCACCAACGACAACCCCGCGCTGGATACCTGCACCGGCCAGAGCAACCGACCAGGCCTTGCTCCAGTGGTCTCGGCCGTAATACTGGTTGATCCGAGGGGTTCGGCCGAACTCGGACATCACGACGACGAGGGTCCGATCAAGCATCCCCCGATCAGCCAGATCGCCAAGTAACGCAGCGAACGAGATGTCGAACTCGCCGACTTGTTCCAGATGGAAGTCGAAGTTCTCGTTGTGTGTGTCGTAGTTTGAGTGGGTGACCTTCACGAACGTCGCGCCGGCATCGAGCAGGCGGCGAGCGAGCAGGCAATGCCGGCCGAAGTCGTGAGATCCGTAACGTTCCTGATCGCGCTGCGGTTCCCGGGAGACGTCGAACAGATCTCGGCGTTCCATCAGCTGAAGCGCCTGTTCATACGAGTTCGTATAGGCCTCGGTCTCGGCGGTCCGGCGCCGCAGGGCAAAGCGGTGGTCGAGTTGCATTCGCAGGGTGTGGCGGGCCTGATCCTCGGCGTCGGCGAGCGCTCCCGGGCGCTCGGTATGGGCCGGGGCCTGGCCGTTCCCAAGAACCAGAGCTCCATACTTGGGACCGAGGAAGGCAGCGTCCTTCCCACTCAGGCCACCTCCGCCCGGGGTGATATGAATGTAACCGGGCAGCGGGTCCTTCTCCGGCGCGAGGAACCGGGCAGCGAGCGATCCGAGGTGGGGGTGCTCCTGGCCCGGAATCTCGCGGCGGCCGGTGTGCATCAGGTAGCTCCCCTTGCCGTGGTCATCCTCTGCGGTGTTCAGACCGCGGAGTAACGCCAGGTGATGCATCAAGGGGGCGGTCCGGGGCAGGAGTTCCGAGATGCGGACCCCCGGCACCGAGGTCTCGATCGCCCGAAACGGTCCCCCTGTGGTGGTCCCCGGTTTCGGGTCCCAGGTTTCGAGCTGGCTCGAACCGCCGGCGAGGAAGATGACGAGAATCTGTCGACCGGAGGACTGGAGGTCGCTGGCGAGGGTGGTCATCGGCCGACCGGCAAACCCGGCCACCGTACCAAGTCCTGCGGCGGTGACCCCGCCGAGGAAGGCCCTGCGAGAAACGGCGTGCTCGACCGACCGACATGAGTAAGGGCACCACATGCGAGGAACTCCGTGATTAGGGGAATCGCAGCCCGGATCGGATCGAACAGTCCTCATCGTTGCGACGCTTCGGACAACCGGTGTCCGGAAAAGTGCTCGGGAGGCTCAGTGGTTGAAGCGAAATTCGGCCGAGGTGATCAACGCCCAGGCAAGGTCTCGGATCGCGGCCGATCGACCCTCGGCCCCGCGTGCATTGAGCAATCCGACGACCTCGGCCCGCTCCTCCGCCGAGGGCCGACGACTCAGGAGACTGAGGTAGAGTCGCTCGGCAAGTACATCCAGTTCGTCGATCGCCTGTAATTGAGCTGTCAAGTTGCTGCCGGAGGGCTGGACCCAGTTCTGGACTGGTCCGCCGTTACTGAGGAACAGGGCCTGGTGGACGTTCGCCTCGACCGCTTCGTCGGGCTGACCCTCGGTGGCCCCGAAGTAGCGCACGAAGGCGGTGACGTTGCCGGCGAGCTTTGCGTGGATCTCCTGTTCGACAATCCAGGGATGCCGCAGCAGGCGTTCAGGATCGTCGCGACAGACCTCGCAAAGAAACCCTTCGGCATGATCAAGTTGGGCCTCAACGGCCCGTTCCTGGGCCTCGACCACGCCCAATCCGCTCATCAGGCTCCATGCCAGTTGCTCAGGAGAAAGCGGTGCAATCGAGGCCACGGCGAAGCGGCTCGGATCGCTGGCTGCCTCGTCGTCACTGGGGGGCGGTTCACTGGAGCGCTGGTAGGTTCGGGTCAGGGCCAGCTCGCGAAGGAATGCCTTGATGTCATAATCCATCGCTTGAAACTCCGCCGTCAGCAGGTCGAGCAGTTCGGGATGCGACGGCGGGTTGTCACTGTGGTCGAGGTCGAGCGGGTGGTAGATTCCTCGCTTCATCAAGAGCGCCCAAAGGCGGTTCACAGCATTGCGGGCGAAGGGTGTAACCTCGTCAGAGGCCAACGCCGGGGCGAGTTGCTCGAATCGGCTGAACGTCGGAACAGAGCGTACATCCTTTTCAGGGGCGACCACGTAACGCTCCGCTTCGGGCAATTCCGGCTCGGCGATCAGGGTGCCGTCGAGGACACGAGGCCCGGTCGTGTGGGTGACGCTTTTCCGGAAGACCGATTGGAAAGTCGTCTCCCCCTCAGCCTTCTCTGCGAGCATCACGCGGCCTGATTCGGGCTCGGTAAAGAGGCTCGTCCGGTCGAGAAAGGCGCGAATTCCGAAGTAGTGGGATTGTAAGTAGTCTTCGATCAGGGGATGGTCATGGCACTGGGCGCATTGAAGATCTCGGCCGAGAAAGATCCGCCCGAGGTCGCGGGTCACCAAGTCAGGGTCGGCCCCGCGGTCGAGTACGAACTTCGCTGGAGCACGTTCTTTGGAGGATTCTGAACCATCCGCAGCGAGTATTTCCAGGACCAACTGATCGTAAGGCCGGTTCTCGGCGAACGCCCGGTGAAGGAACGCCTCCCAGTCGGCCCGAGGGACATGCTGATCGCGACGACGCTCCATGAGCGTGGTATCAAACACGTACTGCATCCGTCTGGCATAGCCGGGGCTTGCCAGAAGTTCGTCGATCAACCGCTGCCGTTTGTAGGGGGATGGGTCATCGAGGAAGGTCCTAGCCTGCTCGGCCGAGGGGATGGTGCCTGCCAGGTCGAGCACGACTCGTCGGAGAAACTCGCCGTCCGTAGCAAGTGAAGCCCTCGGGCCATCGCTCGCGGCCTCAACGAGCCGGTCAATCCGCTCGTGCAAGGGTAGCCTCGGTTCCTCAGCTTGCGTCAACTGCCCAGCCAGCAGGATGAGGATCAGCGCGATTGGGACATCGAGCACGCCGAGGGTTCTATTTCGCATCTCCCCAGCCTCCGCTGCAACTTCAATGGAGCCTTCGATCGCTTCCAACCCTGACTCAACATGCACTCTGAGTGACGCGACGACGGATGCCCGTGTGGGGTCGAGTTAAACAATAGTGTGACACCCTTGCCGCTGCAACATGTTTCTTCTGAGGAGCGGTTCCGAGAGCACGGGCGAGGGGAGCGGTCTGACGAAGACGTGAGAGGGACGAGAATGTCGCTCACCCATTGGGTGAGGTCCAATCTGATCAGACCTCGTAGGCGAGCAGAGCAGAGTTGAAGACTCGCAACGTGCACGAAGAGAAGTGGCGGCAGGATCGGTTGTCGAGTCAGCGCTCAGACATTTGATTCCATTCCGTCCTGTGGGAGCGTACGGTCGATCGGTATTCAGACGGCGGAGATCCACTCCCCGCCATCATCTCCCCATGCCCATTCGGCGTCGAGTTCTCCTGGGGGGAGTAGGATCGACCAGAGGAGCCTGCCGGTGGTCAGATTGAGCTGAGGCGGGGGGACTGAAGGACGAGAAGACCACGGTCCGAGACTACCCAACCCTGGACAGGAGAGGTCGACATCCAATCGGATTGCGTGGTCCAGCCGGCCGGAAAGCAAGAGCCGATGTGCACGACCACCCACGGGACGCTCGTACCGGAATCCGATGCGGCCACAAGGCAGGCTTCGGGTCATCCCAATTCGAGGCCAACTCGGAGGTAGCATTGGCTTTAAGGATAAGCGCCGGTCAATAGCGTCATAGTCGAGATCAACGAGATCCAGAATGGTGTCGATCAACATCGTGTGCAGTCCCCAGACCCCCTGAAAATAGCGGGCGAGACTGCTTGAGAACGGGTTGGAACGAGGTCCAGGACGAAGGCTCAGACCGAGTGGTCCGAGTCTGGCGATCATCCGATCGAGAAATTCCACAGCCTGGGCGCAATGTCTCGATTCTCCGGTCTCACGAGCGAGTCGGATGAGATATCGGGCCATCCAGAGGGTCGCAAGGCACGAGGGTGTCTCCCGTTGGGTCTCGTTGGGGGCAAGTGAGGTTTCTTCGAGGCGGATCGGGTCAGGAGCCCATCTCGTCAGACCACCAGGATCTGCACGATTTACGTTATGCACCAACATTGCTCCGGCTGTTCGTCGGAGCCGAGGATCGGAGGCGGCCAGAAGGTCGAGAGGAACGGCTAGGCCAAGAACCCCGATGTCGAGTGCAGCTGAACGTTCAACACAGGAGCCGGGCTGGTCCGACCACAACCCCAAGCGGGTCGAGATACGTCGGCCTTCCAAAAAACGTCCACTTCTCGAATCGATCAGTCCGGGTTGATCGCGTTGCTCGCCTTCCCCAAGGATTCCCACATTCCAGATACGATCGGCGTGTTCTTCCCACTGTTCGATTTGTTCGTTTGCAGTTGGTAGGTCGAGCAGGCGGCCCAATCGAACCGCCGCCTGGAGCCCAGCCACCACGCAGGCGTTGCTAGAAAGGTAGGCACCAAAGCGGGTTTCCCAGAGTCCGGCAGAGCTGAACAGGTTGAGGTCGTTGCACCACTTCAGTCCCGGGTGTCCATCACCTTGAAGACAGACACTGGCCATACGCTCGACCAGAGGCCAGTATTTCTGGGCCAACTCAAGGTTTCCTGTGCGCCGGATGTGCTTTTCAAGCACCCACGAAACGAGTGCAGTTTGGTCAATCGCAGGTGTTTCCCATTCCGGAAGGCCGTCGATTGTGTACTTCATAAACCAGGCCTGATTGACCTGGGTGCGGCCTCGGACCCTTCCAAGCCAGTCGAAGAACTGTTCCGCAACCACTGGGATCCCGAGACGGTCCATGGCTGTTGTAGCCCAGAGCGCGTCACGAGGCCAGCAGTAGGCATTAATCCCACGATCGAAGCCGGCAGCGATGGAACCGTGCTCCAGATCACAGTGCAAGAGAGCCGAAAGGGCCGATCGGCGCAAGACTTCTGCATGCCCTGGCCGAGAGGATTCGACCACCGGTAACGACTGGACAACCCCGACCCATTCGGCTGCGGTCGATTGCTCGACCTGGTTCAGATCGACTGAGCGGAACCAGTTGAGGGCAGGGCGAAGCCAGTGTTCGAATGTTCCCTGATCACCTCGCCAGCCTGTGAAGGCACCACTGATCAGGACATCGACACGAACCTCACTGCCCGGGGGGAGCTCTAGATTTCGGAAGATAATGGCTTCGCTCGGCCCGGTTGGCTCGCAGTCAACGGGTCCGCGGTCATCGAGCCCGATGGCGAACTCGACGGTGGCGTCTCGCGCGAGCTTGCGGTTGGCGTGTCCATGACCTCGATTGGCGGCAAGGAGGCAATGGCCGGAGTCTTGCCAGCTGAGGCTCGGCTCGCCGATTCCTCCGTTGACCTCGGCATGGACATAGAGGCCGAAAAGCGCGCACAAAAACTCGTTACTCTCATTGAGAATCCGAAATCGCTTAATGTACTGGCCCTTTGATTCGAGCCCTCCTCCTGTTCGGGGAAAGTCTGGACCCATTGCAGCAAAGTCGACGGCGACGACTCGAATCGGTCCGCGACGCCATCGGAACTCGGTTTCGAGAAGATTGGTCTCTGGTCGATAATGCTGGGACGCGTCCCAGCTCATGCGTTCGGCGAACCAGTCGAGCCTTGAACCGAGGGCGAGTCCACCGACGATCGTCTGGAAATGGGAGCGGCTGTTCGATAAATCTCCCTCAGCTGGTCGAACATTGGAATGAAGACCAATGGTCGGGAAGAACAGGTCAAAGGTGGCTGCTCGCTCGTCCACTCGGGCTGTCAGGTGGCGATTTCCGACCAGTCCGATCGTCAGCGGCTCGGATGATTCGGTGCGATCCGGGAGATTGGGGCGAACCTGGAACTCTCTCCAGGGCCCTTCCGCCGGCGGTTCACCCTCGCGGATTGCAATGGGACGGTAGCGCAGGCGTGAACCAATCCGTTGCGGAGGAATAGGAGCGTGCCAGAGGCTATTCACTCCGCGATCTTCGAGCCAGTAGGCGGGAAGGAGTCCAAGCGACGTGTCGTCAACGATCAATTCGAGCCAGCATTGGGTTTCGTCATGGTCAGCAGGGTGAGACCCTAGCACAACCGTGCCCCACATCCCGGCCCGGATCGGACCTCCAAGTCGTCCACTTGCCGCCGCCTCGATCCAGGACGTTAGCATCCTCGCTCTTGCTCCCGCCCACCTCCGCCCAAGCCGGACTCGACCGCGATCGTCGCGACGTTATCCAATCCGACCAAAGTCCTGACGCATGCTTGGAGATTCTCCCGAGTCGGGACCCTCCGCGCCAAGAGAGACGTGAGAGGAGATCCATGAGTATCGACGACCTCAGAGGCATCGAGGCTGGACGATCGAAGGTGAAGCTGAATATCATGCCTCCCTGTGCTCGACGCATCGAGCAGCATGTCTCTGCTCGGAGCAACGCCATGTCGCCCTCGCTCAGTCTCAGGATGCTTGGCCTGAGATTCGATGCCCTCTCGGCAATTGAACTCTCCGCCCAATTCGGGTTTCGAGGAGTCGAACTCTTGATCCGGGATCTGATCGAGCAGAACTCTGATCTGGAAACCCTTGCCTCACGAATGGCCGACCTCGGCCTGCGTGCAGGAAGCTGGCCGTTGCCGGTTGACTGGAGAGGCGACGAAGATCGGTTTCGACGTGATCTTTCTCAGTTACCCTCGTTTGCTCGAGTTGCTTCGCAATTGGGTCTCGACCGTACCGGGACCTGGGTCCTTCCGGAAGTGCTCGACCCTGACGTGATCGAGCGGGACCAGCCCGGGGACGCCGCAATCGCCTGGCATTTGGATCGACTGGGGCCGATCGCGAAAATCCTGAACGACCACGGGCACCGGCTAGGCCTGGAGGCGATTGGAGTCGCGTCGTTCCGAACCGGACGGGGTTTCCGGTTCATTGACCGGCTCGAAGCGCTTCGTCCCTTGCTCGGGGCGCTTCGTGATCAAGGGTGTGATGTGGGTCTGATCGTTGATTCGTTTCACCTGTACGCCGCAGGAGAATCAGTAGAAATCGTTCGGCGGTTCGAGCCCGACGAGGTGATCTCGGTCCATCTAAGTGACGTCCTTGACTCGGCTACGGATGGACTAGAGAGCCTTCGAGACAATCAACGCTCGCTCCCTACCGCGGAAGGGCCCGTGCCCAACCGTTCGCTCCTTCGGATACTCTCAGAATGTAGGTATGATGGCCCTGTCTACCCCGAGCCAGTCGTCGGGGGAGGACTCAGGCAAGCGATGGGAGACGAAGTTGCCGATTGGAAGCAGGTTGTTCAAAACGCAGCTGAAGCTCTTGATGCGATCTGGCCGACCGATTCGCAGGTGAATCCGGAAGAGAGGTCACAAGGTCCAACTGAAATGGAGGCTGATCATTAACGAAGCACCGTTTCCCGAATTCGGGGCGTGTTGTGTTCCGGGGCAATTTCTTCACGATAGACCGGAACGTCGTTTGGGGCTTCGATTCCGAGTCGGATCTGATTGCGATCGATTTTCACCACCGTCACGACGATATTCTCGCCGATCACGATCTTTTCACCAAGCTTCCTGCTGAGTACGAGCATGACACGCTCTCCTGCGATGTGTGTCCTGAGGTGATCACTCCAACGTCTGGCATATCACCAGATATTAACCGACTATCCAACTAGCAAACGAGGTGCCATCTTCCTCTCTATTTGGTTCGATTTTCCGTATCTCTTTTTCTCCTCGATCTTTAGCATGGATGATTTTCCCTGATGGCGACGCTTCGTTGACGCAGAGATGGCACTCCATCACCCGTTCTTGAACGTCGTTGAGAGAAACGGGAAGTCAAGATCTCACTTGGGTTGGCTGCTTGGAATCGTGGGTTGGCCGATCGATCCGAAGGGGACGAAAGCCGATGGCATCGGCGGAGACGCAAGCATAACGCACTCCTCGAACGAGGCCTTGCACGGCGAAGGACCATTGCAGCTCAGCATGTAGGTGGCCATAAACACAGGCAGTGACTTGGGCCTTTTCGAAGAAGGATACCCAGGGGCCTGGTCGCCCGTATTGATCGAACGGAGGATGATGCCAGAGGACATAGAGCGGCATTCCAGGAGCTCGAAGCGAAGAGGCTTCAGCAAGCATGGAATGAACCGCATTCGCAATACGTTCATACTGCTGACGCTGAAGAGGATTTGCCTGGTCGAGATCGATGACATCGAGGCTTCGGGCACCGCAGATCACCGCACCCGCTTCCACGATGGCAATCCCATCGACGGCGCGTTGGGAACGACGGAGGACTGTTTGAACGTTCTTGAGTCTGCCCCACCAACGATCATGATTTCCTGGAGCCAAGATCTTGATTCCAGGTAACCGACCGAGCCAGTCCAGATCGGGTTGGAGATCACGATGGTTGAAGGCCATCGAGATATCCCCAGGAATCAGGACCAAGTCGTGAGGGCCAATTGAATCAATCCAGTGGTTCTTTATGGATTCTGCGTGGTCTTGCCATCGCGCAGCATAGTGTTCCCGGCGTTTCGGATTGGCGAAGGAGAGATGAAGGTCACTTATCGCCCAGACGGCCACGATCTCGGCCCTCCTCTCGATCGCTTGCAGCTACAGCAGTGGAAGAGGAAGATGTGATGCTGAGGGGGAGCATCGGTGGGCAAATGTTCGATCCTCAGGTGCGATCCCTCCGAAGCGGAGGCGCGGGATGATTGAATGGGAATCTGAACAGAACATGGATCGACTGAACCCAACGCGTCGCCCGGATGATTGGTGTGTGATGCGTCAACACTGGTCTGACCTGCTCTTCCTTCACTGGGAGGTTCCCGCCGAGATCATCGAAGCGACGTTGCCACCAGGATTGGAGGTGGACACTTTTGCTGGCAAGGCTTATCTCGGGCTGGTGCCCTTCACCATGAGCGGGGTTCGACCGATCGGCTTTCCATCAATTCCATGGATTTCGAACTTTCACGAGGTGAATGTTAGGACTTATGTGCATTTTGCGGGGCGTGATCCCGGAGTGTGGTTTTATAGTCTCGATGCTGCGAATCCGGTGGCGGTCTGGCTCGCCCAGACGACCTTTCACCTTCCCTACAAATGGGCACGCATGAGCATGCAATACCAACAAGCAACGGGAGGGGTGATCGACTATTCGTCGTCTCGAAGGAATAGCAAGACAGGGGCATCATGCCGGATTCGATACCTCCCGACCGGATCTCCAACGCATGCAGTGCCGGGAACGCTCTCGTTTTTTCTGCTGGAGCGTTATCTTCTCTACGCGTTTGGCCGGGGTCAATTGCACCAGGTTAGAGTGCATCATCGGTCATATCCCGTTCAGGAGGCCGAGCTGTTGGATTGCCAGGAAGATTTGCTTGCTTCGGCGGGATTCGAACGGCCGGACCATCCGCCCTTGATTCATTACGCGTCGGGAGTCGATGTCGAGGTCTTTCCGCTACGATCGGTGGATCAGTCGAGTTGGTAACGTTCTGCTTGATCGCCGACGTAAGGGTTCCGAAGCCGCTCAGAGCCAATGGTGGTCTCGGGTCCATGACCGGGAAACACTCGCGTCTCCTCTGGGAGGTCGAAGAGTTTCGATCGAATTCCTTCAACCAAAAGGAGCCCGTTGCCACCCGGAAAATCAAAGCGGCCGATTGAGCCGGCAAAAAGCACATCCCCGCCAATGACGATCGGGGGAGACTCGTTTCGAGCCACGAATACGACTGATCCGGGGCTGTGGCCTGGGATCTCACGAACCTCAAGCAAGAACCCTGCTAGTTCAAGAGTCTCACCATGATCCAAGAGCCGGTCGGCCGGTGGGCTGATCAATGACTGTCCAAAGGCGGCGCTCAAATTTGCAACGGGGTCGGTTAGCAGGTGAGCTTCATGACGCCCGATAAGGAGCGGGGCTTCGGGAAACGCTTCCTTTATAGCTCGATTGCCTGCAATGTGGTCTGAGTGCCCATGGGTGTTCAGGATGGCTGCGGGCCGAAGATTCCGTGATCGAATCGTCTCCAGCAAAGGACCGGTGCGGAATCCTGGATCGACGACCAAAACGTCTTGCCGTCCCGGCTTGGACAGAAGATAGGACCATTGCTCAAAGGTAGGTGACAGAAAGGATTCAATGACGAGACCGGGTTCGATTCGTTCGTCGGGTTCCATGGATTCCGATCCTCAGATGTGATGAGTTCGAGCGATGTGTTCGCCAACGATGGTTCCGAGATTGTAACGAGCTCAATTGGCCATTGAAAAAAAGGGCTTGGAGCGTTGTTTCCATAGGTGTCATATTCGGAAGAATTGCTTCGATGTCACCATAACAAGCTCGAAATGCATGAAGCGAAAGGGTTTGGGCTTTCTCGGTCCAGGGTTTGCATGCTAAGGTTTTGTGTTGACTGCGACCTCTACAAGAGAAACTTCCCACGTGATGTTCCGGCCTGCCCTGGTAGCGCTGGGACTTGCGTCTCGATGAACACCCGTGGTCGCCCCAAACCCAAGCGTTGTGGGATGCATCCGATTCGAGATTCGCTGGGAGGGCTCCGCGATGGTAGCAGAAGTAAAGACTCGAACGCGACACTTCCGTGAACGAATTGGGTCGGTGTTGATGCTTGCGGGGCTAATCCTGGTTTCAGGGAGGGTAGTAGCAGGAAATGCTCTTTCGGGAAGTTCTGAACGCAACAACGCTCCATCTCTCTCGATGGAATCGACTGATCAGAAACCTGCCTCTGATTCCCGGATGCTGAATACTGGGACCACATCGGTCACTACCCCTTTCCCCGACTCCGAACCGGTGGGGGAGAGCTCGACCGAATCGTTGGTGGAACATTCCCGGGTCGACTCACCTGAGAACGAGACTGACTCCATCGCGATTTCGGAGTCAGAACCACTCCGACTCGCGAATGCGAACCCTGTCGACCGGATGCCTCCCGGTCTAAACACTCGCCACTCTGCGATCGACCCCTCCTCGGATCCCATTGACTACGCCAAGGCGGCACTGGCCGAGAGTAAAGAACGATTTGCCAGTGTGCGAGACTATACGTGCACATTCATCAAGCGAGAACGCATTCAGGGCCGCCTTTCGGGCTACGAAGTGATGAGCATGAAAGCCCGGACGAGTCCGAAAAGTGTGTATTTCAAGTTCAAGCAACCGAAAGCAGGCCGCGAGGCGATTTATGTGGACGGTCGCAATAGAGGGAAGGCCATCGTTCACGACGTGGGGTTCAACAAATTTCTCGCAGGGACCTTGCACCTCGATCCTCTGAGCCGGCGGGCGATGGATGGAAATCGTCACCCGATTACTGAAGCAGGTCTGGGATTCATGATCGACACGCTGACCGAAGGTTGGAATCGCGAAATGAATCCCAGAGACAGCGAAGTCACCATCCGAGAAACCGTTCTTGTGAACAAGCGTCCCTCAATGATGATTATCTGCAAGCACAGGAATCGTCAGCCCCATTTTGTGTTCCACGAGGTCAGGCTCTACATCGACCACGAGCTAGGGTTGCCGACTCGATTTGAGGCATATGATTGGCCCGCTGGCGAAGATCAGCCTGCTCCGTTATTGGAGGAGTACATCTATTCGGACCTGAAGATCAATGTGGGCCTGTCTGACGCGGATTTTGATCCTTCTAATAAGGCATACTCCTTTGGGCGGTTCTGAGGGTGACCGCCTCAGGATCGGCTCCGATCCGGCCGATAAGAGGGTGTGAGAAATGGCCCGGTTTCCACCGGGCCTTCCCCCAACGAAGGAGCGGAGGAAGCGGGGTTGGCAGCCCCGGGAGGCTCCGATAGAATCCGCCCCGCCTTGGCGGAGGATTCCGGCCCGTCGCGATCTCGCGGGGCCTTCGGGCCCAGCCAGGGATCACCTCCAACCCATCCTCCGCGGACCGTTCCGCGGATCGGATCCCACTGTCTCCACGTCGGTTCTCGGCAGGATGCTGAGGGCTCGCCGTCTTTAATTTGTCCACGGAGGGAGGCTCGATGAGCACGGTGCCCACCGCCAAGGCCCAGGTCCGCGTGCACATTCGCTGGATGATCCGACGCGATATGCCCGAGGTCCTGGCCATCGAGCATGCGAGTTATGAGTTTCCCTGGTGTGAGGAGGAATTCCTCCGAGTGCTCCGACAACGAAACTGCATCGGTATGGTTGCCGAGTGCGGAGAACGTGTGGTCGGATTCATGATCTATGAGTTGCATAAGTCAAGACTCCAGGTGTTGAATCTGGCGGTTGCTCCCGAATTCCGACGAATGGGAGTGGGTCGACAGATGGTTGCCAAACTTGTGGGCAAATTGTCCAGCCATCGCAGGACGAAGATTCTCCTTCAGACTCGGGAATCGAATCTGTCGGCCCAACTCTACTTCCGGGCTCTCGATTTCCGAGCAGTCGAGGTCGTTCGGGAAGCCTATGAGGACACCGGCGAGGACGCCTATGTTCTCCAGTACGTCTTACCGGATGTGCTTCCGACCGAGCTGGTCGAAGGCGTACCTGTCAATCGGATTGCTCGGCAACTCGAAGGCTGACGGGTGATCATAGCCTCGGTTGGATTCAATCTGAGCAAGCTCAATCGCCGCGCTGGAATCCTGAGGGTTCCTCTGCGCGGCGTTTTCCATTGTGTGAGAGTTGGCGGGCGATCGACGTGAACGCGCGGGGTGATTCCTTAGAAGCGCCATCACAAGGGTGGGGTGGCTTATCTCCTTCGGAAAGTCTTGCTACACTGAATTCTGAGATGGCTGAAGCACAACGTGATGTGAGACGGGGAACACCGGTCGGAACGAACCCGTCGAGATCAGCCGGCTCGTCGGCTATTCAACGCTCGTCTTCCATTCAATGAGCCCATCGACTCGCCATGAAGCAACACCTGATCGGCCTGCTCGCATGGTTGGCAATTCTTGCATCGCATGCAGAGGCCCAGTCGCTCAGCGTCATTGATCGTAATGAGACGGCCCAATTTGCCGCGAGTCGGCAGAACCCTGATGGTGGTTTTGCCGCTGAACCAAGAGGAGCATCCTCGCTCGGTGCGACGACCGCCGCAGTTCGAGTGCTTCGATACACGACAGGATCAATCCCGGACGTTCTGGCTTGTCTCGACTTTGTGCGATCGTGTTTTGATCCGGAAACTGGAGGCTTTGCCCAGAATCCTGGCGGGACTCCGGATGTTGGTACGACGGCTTCGGGACTGATGGCACTGAGTGAGCTGCGACTCGCGGATGAGCAATTGGTTAGTCAAGCTTCCGAGTACCTTGCAACTCATGCCCAAACGTTCCCCGAGGTTCGCATTGCAATTGCCGGATTCGAGGCGGTGGGTCGTCCATCACCCAAAGCTGAGGAGTGGACCCGAGAACTTCTCGATTCTCGCAACGATGATGGTACCTGGGGAGAAGGGCGAAGCCTTGCCTTCGATACTGGCGGCACCGCGGCAGCCCTGCTTCGAATGGACCACGATCTTGAACGACGTGATGCCGTGATCCAAGCGATCCTCGCCGGCCAGCAAGCAGATGGTGGATGGACCTCGGGGGCAGGGGGAACCGATCTCTCCGCCTCATACCGCGTCATGCGGGCGGCTTACATGATGGGATCACCCCCGGATCTTGACGCCCTGCGTCAATTTGTCGCTCAGTGTCGTCGGGACGATGGTGGCTATTCGCCCAGTCCGCAGGAGAAGGAGGCGACACTTGGTGGCACGTACATGGCCACGATCTTGCTCCGATGGACGGATCAGCTCGAGGGGTTGCCTCCCGTGGTCGAAACCGCCGGGTTCGTTTCGCTGTTCAACGGCCAAGACCTTACCGGATGGGAGGGGGACGACTCCCTTTGGTTCGCACGCAACGGCATGCTTGTGGGGTCGTCACCTGGACTGAATCGGAACGAGTTTCTCGCTACGAACGATCGCTTCGCCGACTTCGTCTTTCGCTGTACCTTTCGGCTTCGAGATGGAGCAGGAAATAGCGGTATCCAATTCCGGAGCGAGCGACTCGCCGGTCACGAAATGATCGGGTATCAGGCAGATATCGGAGAAGACTACTGGGGTAGTCTCTATGACGAGTCGAGGCGCAATCGGGTGCTTGAACGAGCATCCGAGCGTGCTCGCACTTCAATCCGGCTCGACGGCTGGAATCAGTATGTCATTCGGGCGATGGGGGATCAGATCCGGTTAAGCCTCAACGGTGTCCCTTCCGTCGATTATGTCGAATCGGACCCAAAGATCCCGGATGCAGGGCGTTTCGCGGTCCAGCTTCACTCAGGCGGCCCGATGGAGATTCAATTCAGAGATCTCCTCGTTCAGCCCTTGCCGCGACCAAGGTTGGAAGGTAATCCGGAGACACCCGGATTTCATCTCCGAACCTCGCGGATGGAACCAAAATCACGATACACCGTGTTCGTGCCGGACGGATACGATGGAGTAAAACTCTTTCCAATAGTCCTGTTCCTTCATGGCGCCGGTGAACGAGGCGATGACGGGATACTTCCGAGTCAGGTAGGACTTGGGCCAAGTATCGCCTCGAATCCTGGGGCACACCCTTACATCGCCGTGTTTCCCCAAGCGCGCGAAACCTGGTCGGCCGCGTCTCCAGATGGAAAAGCAGCGATCACGATCCTTGACGAAGTCATCGCTGATTACGCGGTTGATCGGAGTCGCATTGTGTTGACTGGGCTCTCAATGGGGGGAATGGGTACCTGGTCGCTCGCGACGACATATCCCGATCGATTCTCCGCTCTGGTGCCGATCTGTGGTCCCGGTGATCCCGAACGGGCTGAACGAATCCGAACGATCCCGACATGGGGATTCGTGGGAGACGAGGATCGTGAACCGTTTGTCACGGGAATGCGAGAGATAGTCCAATCCTTGAAGGCCCTTGGTGCACCCGTCCAATATACTGAGTATCGCGGGGTTGGGCACAACAGTTGGGATCGTGCCTATGCCGAGCCGGAACTCGTCGAGTGGATGCTCACCCCTCGTCGAATCGCTCAATGACGTAATAAAAATGACGTAATAAAAGAGCAAAACGTTGATGACAAACGAGGATTCATCGCATGTCTGAATCTCTGTTCAAGACGGTAGTGGTATTGATGAGCATCTTGCAGGCGGTTCAGACTGGTTCCGCACAGGAATCGGTTGAGGTCGCTCCGATGATCGAGCGTGGAGCCATACGACTGCAACTTGGAGGAGCTCAGACAATTCTTGAAGGGGCTCAAGACCAAGCCAAGGCAATGGGGTTGAAGGTGAACATTACCGTGGTTGACGATGGCGGACACCCAATTGCCTTTGCCCGCATGGACGGAGCCCGGTCGGCGAGTTCGTATACCTCGATCACCAAGGCCATCGCTGCCGCAACACTCCGGCAACCAACCGGGCCTGTACCTGCTGGTGTCGAGACGCCAGATGTCTTACTCAACGTCAGTCTTCAACTGACGGCCTCGGCATCGGGTGGGACGGTTACAACCCTTTATGGAGGTGTCCCAATTCTTGTCGATGGGCAGATCATTGGCGGAGTCGGGGTCGGTGGTGCGACGGGAGAACAGGATGCCGAGATTGCTCGAGCGGGGATTGCTCGCCTTCTCGAAACGATCAAGGCTCAAGAAGACGTCGAAGACTGAGGTTCATTGATGCAACTGCTGACCGCCCACCACAACGCATCCAAGATGACGAAGCATGACGGCTCGCCCTCACCGTCGACACCAGCAACAGGCTGGTCACGTCAGAAACGGATTGGTGGGCTGCTAGGAGTCATCGTTTCGGTGGCGGTGGTAGGGGTAGGGGCATGGGCACTCTGGATTGCCTCCCAACCAAGCCGAGTACCAATTTACGGCGTTGAGATTGTGAAGGTCTATCCGCACGATCTCAACGCCTTTACCCAGGGCCTCGAATTTTCGGATGGACAACTCTACGAGGGGACCGGTCAATATGGCCGCTCTCGCCTTCGCAAAGTTCAGTTCGAAACCGGCGCGATTCTCAAAGAGGTTGCGTTGCCGAACGAGGTTTTCGGAGAAGGGCTTACCATCTGGAAGGATCGGATTGTTCAGCTCACCTGGCAGGACCGAATTGGCTTCATTTTTGACAAAGAAACCTTCGAGCTCCGAGGACGCTTTCGATACGCAGGTGAAGGCTGGGGTTTGACCCATGACAGCCAACATCTCATTATGAGTGACGGTTCTGCAACCTTGCGATTTCTTGATCCTGAGACTTACAAGCCGGTTCGATCGCTCAGGGTGGTGACTCCGGATGGGCGTCTGGTCGATCAGTTGAACGAGCTCGAGTATATTAATGGGGAGATTCTTGCCAACATCTGGAATACTTCGACCATCGCTCGTATCTCTGCGCGGACTGGGCGGATCGTGGGCTGGATTGACCTGAGTAATGTTCGCCCTCAGCAGGCAATAGGCAGTAATGCAGTACTCAATGGAATCGCTTACGAAGCCAAAACTCAGCGGTTGTTTGTGACCGGAAAGAACTGGTCGGAACTGTTTGAGATTCGGGTCGTCCCTCGATCCTGATCGAACGACTGTCAGAACCGGATCGAACCGGTTCTGACAGTGGTCACGATTACTCGCGATCAAGCAGCCAGGCTACGGCCGCCTCGCGTTCTTTCTCAGCATCCCCGTCGAAGCAATTGGGCTTTGAACCCGAAGCTGCATTGTAAGCATCGACGATGATGCCGGGAAGTTGGGCTCCTTCGCCAGAAACCCAGAGAGGAATCGGTGCGCAGAGTGCCAGGAGCGTCGGCAAATCTCCATATTTCAGGGCGCCTGGCCAGAGATCGGGATCACGGTGGTCGGTGATGTGACCGAACCGGAATCCTGCGGTTCCAAGTGCCAAGGCATCCACGGCTTCAGAGGCGACTGCCGCAGCGGCCATTGCCCAACGACCGGCTCCGCCAGGGGCCACCAGTTCGACGCGTCCGGGACTGAAATCATGGTGTCGAACGAAGGCCAACATGGAAAGCAGATCATGGACTCGTTGGGCGAATAATGGGTGGTTGTATCCCAGCGTGTAGCCCAGAAACTCTCGAGGATTCTCGACGCGTCGTGATTGAATCCGAGGCTCATCCTTGAGCCACTCGCCTTGATCGAACAGATCGCAACCGACGACGGCAACACCGTGATCCATCAGCCGTCGGATGGGACCGATCGGTTGACCGGCTTGATCATAAAGTGATGATTTGCCATCCTCATCAACCCAGAGGACAACTCGACCGCGATAGGTCTTGGGATAGAGGAAGACGGAAGGGATGAGTTCGCCTTCGGGCTCGTAACGTAACAGAGCCAGTGTTTCAAGCCACTTGCCTCGGTCAATTTCTCGATGTTTGTCGTAGACAACATCACCCGCTTCTGGGAAGGATCGGCCTACCATGGTCTTGATTGCGCCCCCTACGATCTTCCGAAAGGTGAGGAGCTTCTCGGCAGTGTTTGGACGAATCTCATCCATTCTTGACTGAGAATCCGCATCGAGCAGGGCGAGAAGTCGGACCTCGGCGTCCTCGTCCGTTGGCGGCTTGGGATGCCCTTCATTCCAGACGGTTGCGTCCTCGCGGCTGAGAGGTTGGTAATCGCGTTCCTCGACCGAGACATCGGGTCCGAGATCGAGGTGATCGGCCATGAACGCGTACATCATTGCCCGGCTTGGAGCGTTGTAATTGTGACCAAAGTCAAAATGACGAGCGATCACGTTCCCGGGAGCGTCTGCGAGTTCGTAGAGTCGCTTAAGTTCTGGAAGTCCCTTGGTTTCAATCTCGCGAGTCCAATCATTTGCACCGGTCAAGCCAAGGGGTCTCGGAGCAAAGAGCGCGGCGAACTCAACATTCCCGGTGCCAATGCGAAGGTAGGTTGCATTCTCGCATGTGCATCCTCCTTGCATTGCTGTGGAGACCATCACTGCGGGAAAAGCCGCGGAAACCCGGGGATCAATTGCTGCCAACAAGAACGTTTGCGTTCCGCCACCGCTGGCACCCGTCACAGCGATCCGGTCGGAATCCACGTCAGGCAATTCGGCTAAGAAGTCGAGGGCCCGGATCGAGTTCAGCAGTTGCAAACCAAGGACATTTTGGAGTCGAAGCTCGGCCTGAGCGCTAAAGAGGCCCCATCGATTCGGACGACTCAGGCTGGGCCGCTGTCGGGAGAACCCATGGGCAATTTCGAATGTGATAGGAACGCTGTCGGCATAGCCCAGCATATCGTATAGGAACACAATGCAACCCATGCGGGCAAGCTGGACGCATCGGGCCTGAAGTGGATGGCGTCCTCCGATCTCAAACGCTTCTGCGCCCGCCTCAAGTTCTTGACGTCCGAGGTCCTCGCCGTGGTCGTGAAATCGTCCTTCTGCCCAGTGCCCATGGGGACTGAGGACGGCCGGCATTGGACCTTTGATCCCCTTGGGACGGTAGAGACTCCCCGTGACATACAACCCGGGTATGCTTTCGAAGTAGACTTTTTCGACGGAGTAATCCTCGCGATCGACAGCGCCATGAATGATCGGGATCAACTCTGGCATGGTAGGCATGGGCCAGAGGCCGGCAGAAACGAGAATGCGTTGACGGACTTCTTCGGCTCTAGTCTGCCATTGTTTAATCGACTCAGGGACCCGAAATGGAAAGTAGCCGTTCAAATCCTTAAGGGGACCGAGCCGAGGATCGACAGGATTTTCCCCTTCGGGAAGAACGCGAGGAGGTCCTAGATGATTCTCCTGAGCCCAGAGAATCGAAGGCCAGAGCCCGGAAACACTGCTGGCCATCATGGTAGTGGTAAGGGTTTGTAGTGCGGTTCGACGGCTGAAGCCATTGGCCGGATTCATGGGAATATGTACTCCTCATCGCCCCAGGTGCTCAATCAGAAAGAGGGTTCCGGGGTCCGATTGATCTCCCGCCGAGTCTACCAACTGCTCGGGGCACTCGCCATGCTCCAACCTGCCTCCGAATTCCACGTGCTGGAATGGACAGAGACGCATCGTTCCCTTGGCTCTGGTATGATCGATTGCACCCTGCGGGACGTGTCGGAGCCTCAAATTCGAATTCCGTGAGGTATCCCATCTTTCTCGTTAAGACCGGACGACTTAGAGGACACAAATGATGATCCATCGGAAACTGCTAACTACCGTCTTGGCCCTTTCCCCATCTCTTGTGCTCGCGGGTGAGCCAATCTCACTCTTCAATGGGAAAGATCTGAGTGGCTGGACTGCGGTCCTGGCCGACGAGAATACCAAGGTCGAAGATGTCTGGACCGTTCAAGACGGGGTCTTGATGTGCAAGGGCCAGCCTGTCGGATACATCAGGACAGACAAGGATTTCAGCAATTACGAACTCTCTCTCCAGTGGAGGTTCCCTGAAGGTAGCCAGGGAGGAAACAGTGGAGTCCTCGTTCATACGTCAGAGCCCGGCGCGATCGGGATCTGGCCAAAATCGATCGAGGTTCAGCTTCATCGCGGAGACGCGGGTGACTTTTGGGTCATTGGCACTGATCTGAATGTTGAGAACGAAGACGAGCGCAAAATGGGCCGTCGTCATCTGAATCTCACCGACAATTCGGAGAATCCCATCGGTGAATGGAACACGATGGTGATTCGTTGCAAGGGAGACTCGATCACCGTGACCGTCAATGGTGACCTCGTCAACGAGGCAACCAATTGCTCGGCGACCGAGGGTGCCATTTCACTTCAGTCTGAAGGCGCTCCCATCGAGTTTCGGGAGATCGTCTTGACTCCAATAGACGATTGAGCACGATGTTGAGAGTATTCCGATCGGCGTGATAATGAGGCTGGTCTCAGCTTGATTGGGACCAGCTTCTTTGATCGAGTCGAACGAAAATTCAGGAGCAATACTGGAACTTCCAATGATAATTCCAGCAGTGCGTGGGTTGTCTCTCAAGAATGGGAGGGCATGCCTGAACATGACAGGCTCGTCGGCCAGCTTCGCGCAGATCGGTCCGAGTTGGAGGAACAGACTCGAAGCTCAGGATCGCTCCAGATAGACTCGGTAAACTCCACGAGACTCCTGATGTGCTAGCGTCCAAGATCTGGCTTGAGGGAAGATCAACGGCATAGGTGCTGGCCAAGGCATGGATCTGAAGTCTGCAACGATTTGCAACCTCGACCGAGAGTCGAACAGTTGCTGGTGTCTCCGAAACGGTCAGGACGACGGAAAAATGATGAGTCCCACTTTGTCCCACGAGCAACGCCTGAAGCGTGTCGGGGTCGTCGTTGGGATGTTGAAATTGTAATTGCTGTAAGGCGGGACTGACGATCCGACCCGCATCTGCATGCCCTTCAAGGGACACAGCGACCCGCTGGAGCCGGGAGTCATGCCCAAGATCGATCGAGTGGCACCAGCGATCACCAATCCAGAAGAAACCCAGGCGAAACCCGGAGGCAAGAATGGCCCGGGACTCGTTCGATTCGTCAAGTATAGGCATCGAATTATGAAAGTTTGCCATTGGGAAACGGATCTTCTTGCCGATCCTCGAGCGGACTGACCGGCTGACCGTGAGTTTGGCTGGGATGGTCAGCCCACTCGCATGTCAGATGAGAGCGAGAAAAAAAGATCTAAGTCGCTTAGCTTGCCGGGGTGGTTTCACCCTGTTCAAGCTTCATGCGGAGGTAGGCTTCGATAAAGCCGTCAATTTCTCCGTCGAGCACGGCGCGAGGGTTGCCGACCTCGAAGCTGGTTCGAAGATCTTTAACAAGTTGGTAAGGTTGAAGAACGTAGTTTCGGATCTGACTTCCGAAGCTGATCTCCCCCTTCTCATCGTACAACTTGGCATATTCCGCCTCGCGCTTCATTTCCTCCATCTTGATGAGTTTGGACTTCAACAGAGCCATTGCATTTGCGTCATTCTTGAACTGCGAGCGTTCCGATCGAGATTCGGCGGTGACACCTGTCGGTACATGGCGATATCGGACGCCCGATTCTGTCTTGTTCTGGTGCTGACCTCCGGGACCCCCGCAGCGGAACACTTCACGCTCAAGATCGCAGTCCCGAATTTCGATGTCGATCGAGTCGTCAACTTCGGGCAGGACATCGACTGAGGCGAATGAGGTTTGTCGACGGGCCTGAGAATCGAATGGGCTGATGCGCACAAGGCGGTGCACACCAGTTTCGCACTTGAGATACCCGTAAGCCAGGTTGCCGGTGATGTGTAATGTCGCCATCGAGATCCCTGCCGAGCCACCGTCTTCGCGATCTGTGATCTCGACTTTGTAGCCGTGGGCTTCGGACCACATGATGTACATGCGCATCAACATTTCAGCCCAGTCACATGCTTCGGTTCCACCTGCGCCGGCGTGGATGGAGACGTAGGCGTTTCGATGGTCATTTGGACCGGAGAGCATCGAGCGAAGTTCAAACGATTCGAAATCGCGGAGGGCTCGTTCGGTGGCCTGTCGCAATTCGTCGTCGAAGGAATCGTCACCGACTTCTTCGCCCAGTTCGATCATCGCGCCAAGATCGTCTCCCTGAGTGATGAGTTCCTCGAAGGGTTTGATCACACTATTCAGGGTTTTGAGCTCACCGATGATAGCCTGAGCTTGCTCCTGGTCGTTCCAGAAGTCAGGTTGTCCCATCTGTTGCTCGAGTTCGTCGCGACGTGCCTGTTTGTCGGCCAAGTCAAAGAGAGTCTCGCAGGTTGACGATCCGGTCGATCACGCTTCGAGCTTCTCGCTTCAGTTCGGCATCCATCGTCAGGAACGCTCCAATAGGTCTGTCTCGGGGAGAACCGTCGAACCCTTTGGGACTCGATCGTAGGATTGTACGATGGCTGAGGTGACTGGACCAGCCGAACTGAAAAACTGAGCTTTGATTGGACTCATCTCCAGGCATTCCTTGAAGTCGGGTTGGAATCGCGCAGCCATGGAAACGAACGGATCAGAACGAAAGAACGAAACGGTAGTGGGTCGATTTGCTCCCTCACCGACGGGAGGGTTACATCTTGGTCACGCACGAACGTTTTTGATCGTCTGGTTGATGGCCCGATCGGCCGGCGGAAAAGTCGTTCTTCGGATCGAAGACCTTGACAGCACTCGAGTTCGACCTGGAATGATCGAGCAGTCGATGGTCGATCTGCACTGGCTTGGTCTTGACTGGGACGAGGGGCCGGACGTCGGTGGGCCCTCCGGACCGTATCTTCAATCACAGCGGTTGGATCGTTATGAGAGAGCGCTCGATCAACTAAAGCGAGCAAATTTGGTATACCCTTGTACTTGTACCCGAGCAGAGATTCAACGGATGGTATCGGCTCCCCACCTGGGTGAGGAAGGGCCAATTTATCCGGGAACCTGTGCAGACCGATGTCCAGACGATGAGAAGGATTTCGGTGATCAGCGATTTTCATGGAGATTCCGTGTTGAGGATCGTGCGATCTCATGGAATGACTTGT
Source organism: Tautonia rosea (assembly GCF_012958305.1). Taxonomy (NCBI): domain Bacteria; kingdom Pseudomonadati; phylum Planctomycetota; class Planctomycetia; order Isosphaerales; family Isosphaeraceae; genus Tautonia; species Tautonia rosea. Next base: position 151,765 of record NZ_JABBYO010000015.1, read on the forward strand.
TCCTTGGGACCATCGAATCTAACCCTGCCTCGACGACTGGTGATTTCATTGTTGGGAGATCGGACGGAATTCCCGCCTATCAACTTGCTGTGGTGGTTGATGATGCGGAGATGGGAGTCAATCAAGTAATCAGAGGAGATGACCTGGTCTCCAGCACTCCGAGGCAACTCTTGCTCGGTAACGCCCTTCGACTCCATGTACCCCGATATGGACATGTGCCGTTAGTGGTGGATTCGCAGGGCAAACGGCTTGCCAAGCGAGATGAATCGATCAAGCTGGCCACTCTGAGAGCCGAAGGTTTGGACCCGACCCGTCTGATGAGCTGGATTGGAAGATCGCTTGGCTTGCGCACCGAGGATCATGAAAAGCCTGTCGACTGGGTGGGGCAGTCTCCATGGATGGAGAAACGAATCGAGCCGGTTTTCCTGGACCTTGGCCTCATTCGTGCCTGAGGAGAGATCACTTCGATGAGATGTTCAAGAATCTGGTACGATCCAGAACGAGTGAGATGCAAAGTGTTATCCGAGGCCACTTGGGATGACTTGAAGGCAGGGAAGATGAATCAAGGGTTGGTTCAGCCATCCAGCCCAGGGGATGTAGTTCAAGAACTGTCCGAGATAAATCTGAATAACTACCGTGAACCAGAGAATCGTCGTGGTGAGGAGGGCGAACAGGTTCGAGGTTGATTGTGCACTCCAACGAATCATCCTTAGGAATGGACCACGACGAGGGGGATGTTCCGGAACTAGACGGAGCTGGAACAATGAGGTCCGAATGGGGACGGGCAGTTGAGAAACGATCCAGGGATCACGACTTAACGTTCGCCGCAACGCCACGCGATAAAGACGGGCAATAAAGAGGTGGAGAATCACAAAGGCAGAAAAGAGATAAATGCCCGCTGCAATTTGATATCGAGTGATGATCGAAAGAACTTCGGATGGCTCTGTGTTTGCCCAGTCATCTGGGTTGGCCAAAGCGAACGCGAACGGCGCAGCTCGAAGCGCCAGAACCGGAAGTGTCGCCAACGAGAAGATTGCGGCATAAGCTGCTGCGAGCCAGCCATTGGACCAGATCATTCGAGCAAGCAGTCCGAATTGGAAAAACGCTCGTATCTGGCCCGAAGCTGCGAGATGTCCCCAGGCCATCGGAACGTAGACCATTGCGACGAGAAAGAGGAGATGAGCAAACAATCCTGCCTGGGCTCCGACAAATGCATTTTCGTATCCTTTTGTAAACGAGTTGTTCCATCCGTCGTACCAAGAACCGAGCCAAAGGACGCATGCCGGATAGGTAAGGAGGATTGTGCAAAGTAGCGCCAGAATTCCCCATCGAAGGTTGCTGAGGAGTGAACTGGTGATCACTATGGGGAGGCGGCCAAGTATTTGCCATCGCCCGGGAGGTGAACCGTCGGGTCTGTTGCGGCGGAGCGTTTCGATGAACCGTTCACAAAGGAGCCATCGAGGGAGTGTCGCTGCCGGGAAATGATCATCGAGCGGGACGATACGAGCATCCAGTGGGCTCTCCTCACCAGTGGGCCGCTGGTTCCACCAACCGAGAAATATTTGCCGCCGCATGAGCCGGAAGGTCCAGCCGATGACAAGAATGCTGGTCCAGGGGTTTGAACAAAGCACGATCCCGATAGACAGGGTCAGAAGTGTGCTTGCGCTTCTTCGGAGCGATCGAAAGTAACGTCTCTGACGTTGAGTAGCTTCTGTGATCTGCTCCGTCCGTGCAGGCTGGTCAATGAGCGTACTCATCCGAAGACCTCCTCAAGTGCTTCACCGTCAGCGAAAGGCATCGGAAAGCCCATGATCGCTGCGACGGTTGCCGCAACTCCTGCTTGCTGGACTGTACGATCAACAATGCGGCCCTGATCGATTCCCGGCCCAGCAACTGCCGCAAAGATATGATGGGCATTGAAATGATGCTGGAAGGGAACGGCCACAAACGGATTCGTGTCCCGTCCGCAGTCAGGAACTACGACAAACACGGTATTCCCGCGATATGCTGGGAGTCGTTCGGCCTCTTCCCAGAGTCGTTGGAGCGCGTTATCAACGATCGAAATGCCCCTTGTGTAATGTGAAGCGATTCCCCAGTGGACATAATCTGGGTCATTAAAGTTGACCATCATCAACGAAGGCTGCAACGTACGCATTGCCCAGACACCCAGTTCGGCCAAGAGTCGGTCACCCCTTGGATTGACCAGGCCTGTTCGACCGAAATACGAAGTCCATGAATCCCAGAAGGAATCAAGCTCTGGAGTCGTCGGTTCGGCACTATTCGCGCGATGGTCGACCGCTTCAAGTTTCCTGAGTTCATCGCGTTTCCGGACCTCTTCCTCTCCAGAATAGCGGCCATGAGCAAGGTCCGTTCGAAGGACATGAAGCTTGTATCGGTAAAGACTCAGGACCGTCGATCGATAATGAACCCCAAACAAGTGATGGTTGCTAAATGCGTAGAATTCCTCGTCAGTGCGATCTTCGCTATTAATAATTATAGCTTGATGTGTTGGTGTGTTGTAATGTTTCCTGAATGCCTCGAAGAGTGTTGGCACCTGAGCTTCGAAGCGAGCACCGAGAAATTTCCCGGAAACGTCTTCGTACCTGTCATACCGTCCCGTGAGCAGGTAGAGCGTTCCATGCCCGTGGTTGGTTTCGACCCCTGGGGCGTCTGCGATCTCCATCTTGGGGAAGAGTACACCTTGGGGAGCAAGGACTTTTTTCAGGAAGGGACTATAGGTTTCGTCCGATGCGATCGTTTCCTGGCGACGAACCCCTCCTCCGAAACGGACAAGGATCACATTCGGCCCTTGGTATGAGCGGCGTTTCTCTCCATTCTCAGCGTGAGTGGCACCTGAGGCGATTGACGAGAGTCCGAGGGTTGCTGTCCCTTTTAAAAAAAGGCGCCTATTGAATGGAGAGGGAGTTTCCGAGGTCATGGTCACACTCCGAACGTAGATCCATCTTTGAGGCAGTTGAGGTCCTTCTTCGATACCTCGGTTCATTAGCCGAGAGTTTCACTAGAAGAGATAGATTCAGGAGAAGCCGGAGTTGGTCCGAGAATTGCCCGAGGTGTCGCCACTCAGATCCGGGGCCAAAGGACTCCTCATGGTCTGTCTGAGAGGCTACTCGAGGATGTCTGATGTCCAACATCGTGTCACAAGCAGAACGGTTAGCCTTACGTGGAAAGCTCCGCAAGCACTTTGGCTTCCAGCGCTTTAGAAGTGGGCAGGTTGAAGCCGTTGCCTCGGCTATCCAAGCAATAAGATACAGTGGTGGTCATGCCCGCCGGATTGGGAAAAAGTCTTTGTTACCAGCTCCCAGGGCTC